>CACXDQ010000126.1 GCA_902766475.1 uncultured Eubacteriales bacterium | reverse complement strand
TCGACGTCCTCGGCTTCGGGCAAAACGGCGACAGTAACTGTCGAAGTGTGTATTCTGCCTTGCGATTCGGTGTCGGGCACTCTCTGCACTCTGTGAACGCCGCTCTCGAACTTCAACTTACTGTAAACGCCCTTTCCCGTAATGGAAAACACCACTTCCTTGACGCCGCCGAGTTCCGTCATATTGCTGTCGATCTCCTCTGTTTTCCAGTGGTTGCGTTCGGCGTATTTAACGTACATTCTGTAAAGCTCGTAACCGAAAAGCGCCGCTTCTTCGCCGCCTGCGCCGCCCCTTATCTCCACGATAACGTTCTTGTCGTCGTCGGGATCTTTGGGCAAAAGGAGAATTTTAAGCTCTTCCTCTATCTCGGCAAGTTTTTTCTTGCAAGAATAGTATTCCTCTTCGAGAAGGGCTTTCATATCTCTGTCGCTCTCCGACTCCATAGCCTCGCCCGCTTCCTCGAAATCTCTGTTTACCTTTTTATATTCGGCGTATTTGAGCGCCGTTTCCTCTAAGTCAGACCGCTCCTTGGCATATTTCTTCCAAGTGTTCATGTCGGAGATAACGGCGGGGTCCGCCATAAGCTCGTCAAGCTTGTTGTATCTTTGTAAAATTTCTTCGAGTTTGTCTGTAATCATTTAAGTTCCGCCCTTACGATACGGTCGTTGCCCTCGATATCCTTAATGACGGTAACGATATATCTCTCGCTGAAAATTTCCGAGATATCCGCCGCCTGATCGAAGCCTATTTCCATTATTATTTTTCCGCCCTCGTTTAAGAATAAGTGCGCCTCGGAGTTGATTATCCGATAAAAATCAAGCCCATCGTCGCCGCCGTCGAGCGCAATTTCAGGCTCGTGATCTTTAACTTCTCCGTCGAGCTTTTCAATATCGCCCTTGCGTATATACGGGGGATTGGAAACTATCACGTCGAACTTTCCGTCGATATTTTTAAACATATCGCTCTCTGCCACATAAACTTCAAGACCGAGCTTTTCAAAATTATGCACGGCGACTGAAAGTGCGTCTTTCGACACGTCGCTCGCAACGACTTCTGCGCCCGTCTTGCTCTTTATTACGGCAGCTATTGCGCCGCTTCCCGTACAGAGGTCTAAAACCCTCTTGTCTTTATCTATATATTTGAGAGCTTCCGAAACGACTTCTTCCGTTTCCGGTCTCGGGATAAGCACCCTTTCGTCGACGTCCAATTCAAGCCCGTAGAAATCTACGTTGCCGAATATATACCAAAGCGGTCTGCCCGAAATTCTTTGAGATATAAGTTCGTTCACCTCGTCTATCTGCTTGCTTGTAAATTTCTTTTCGGTAGACCTTATCTCGCTTCTTTTAAGCCCCGAAACACGGCAAATTATCCAGTCTGCGTCCGTTTCGTCAACGTTTGCCGAAGCTAAACTTTCCCTCGCCTTTTTGAGCGTGTTCTTTATCTTTTCGGGGCAGACGAACGTACAAGTCGGCTCGTCGGGGTTTTCGTCCATCAAAAGCGCCTTGTTGAAAGCCGCTATCGCAACTTCGATCATTCCGTCGTCCGGCTCTTTGGTCGTTATCTTCTGAAGAGCAAGCCCCGGAAGCTTGAAAATGAATACGAGAGGACTGTCCGTTTTAGCGAGAGCTTTCAAAAGCTCGTAGGAAAGCCCCGCAACGAGCGGCAAAAATGCGATTTTTATGAGCAATCTCACCACTCTGTACACGCCCGCCTTGGGAAATTCGGGGAAAAGCACGGCGATTAGTATTTCCACGAGGGTAAACACGAGTATGCTGACCGTCATTACGAAGAACATAAACGTAGTTCCGCATCTGTCGTGGACACGCCTGCACCCCCTCACGTTTTCGACCGTGAGCGGCAAGCCCTTTTCATAGCACGTTATAGTCTTATGTTCGGCGCCGTGGTACATATACGTTCTTCGGATATCTTTTAAAAGCGACGTCAAAAGTATATATATAATGAATATCGCCACCCTCAGAACGCCCTCTAAGATATTTCTGACTATCGTATTGTCGTAGACGAACCTTACAAACAGATCGCCGAGGATATTGGGTACGACGATAAACAGACCTATCGAAAAAGCCAGACCCAGAATTACGCCTACGGCCATAACGACGTTCATAATGTCCGTCTTGAACGTTTTGGCGAGCCATTTCTCGAATTTGGACGGCTCGGAATCATCCTCGCCGTAAACTTCGGCTGAACGTGAAAGTATCTTCACGCCCGTGTACATGGACTTGAAGAAATTTACCGCACCCCTTATTATCGGCAATTTGGTTATCTTGTGCTTTTCGGGAGCAAGCCTTTCGGCTTCGAGCCTTATAACGCCGTCGGGATCTCTCACCGCCGTCGCCATACCCGTCCTCCCACGCATCATTACGCCCTCCAATACGGCTTGACCGCCTATCGAGGTCTTACATACTTTTTTATCGGTTTTACCCATAATGATCTCTCAAAAAAAATAAAGCTCTAAGGCATTAAAAAGTCTTAGAGCTGTTAGATACCGTTTTTTGTTTTCGGCTTATGACAGCCTCATGCGACATAGCGCAAATTAAAGACTGTATCTTTTCTTGAACTTGTCTACACGTCCACCGGTATCGACAAGTTTCTGCTTGCCGGTGAAGAACGGATGACATTTGCTACAAATATCGACTTTGATTACGTCCGTTGCCTTAGTGGAGCCCGTCTGGAAGGTTTCTCCGCAAGCGCATTGAACGGTGACGATTTTATAATTAGGATGGATTTCCGTGTTCATTCTTCTCACCTCATAAGATTTAATGCCTATCCATTATATATTATTTTACAAACATTGTCAAACGTTTAATGGCAAAAAGATAAATTTTTCTTATATATTTTTAACGTAAATTCACTTGCATTTAATTTTTTAATGTAATATAATAGCTTTATAAGGAGTTTAAGATGACAGGTTGGCAGATTAAGGACAAAGGCGAAGTCGAAAAAGTTGAAAAAACAGAACAGTTCGACAAAGCCGACAGCATTAAGATAAAGATTTTACGCTCGCTCGTTACCGAAGAGGACGTAGCCCTCTTTTCGGGCGAATACAAGGATATGGAATTCCCCATAATTCCGGGAAGAATGGCGATAGGCAGGGTAAGCGAACTCGGCGGCCTTGAAACGGACGGAAAGTTCAATTTGCAATCACGCCTTGCGTTTTCGCCCATGCGCCCGTGCGGAGAGTGTGCTAACTGCCTCGGCGGCAAGCCGCAGATTTGTTACAACCCCTCTATCGCAGGGCTTACCCGTGATGGCTTTTTGAAAGATTTCGCCGTCGTTATGGCTAACGAATGTTATAAATTGCCCGATTCGGTGTCCGACAACGACGCCGTGTATCTCGAATATATTTCCCTCGCAATTTCCGTAATCGACAGGCTCGGTGCGGAAAAGGGCGAGCCGATAGTTATTTTCGGCTCCGACGTTTTGAGTTCTATAATAGCTCAGCTCGCAATTTATTATCAGAGCGTGCCTATTCTGGTGGGCGAAAACGATAACGAACTCGTCGCGGCAAAGCGTTCGGGCGTATATTACACCGTCAAGATGTCGGCAAAGGTCGAAAAGGAAGTTTCGGCGGTAACGGGCGGAAAGATGATCTCAAAGCTCGTCTACGTCAACAGATCGGGGCTTTCCATAGAAACGGCGTTCAAGCTCGTTACACCGTCGGCTAAGATCGTTTTTGCAGGCTATTCTTACCCCAACCTCAAAATACAGCTGCCCATAGCAATACAGAAAAACATAGATTTCTGCTGCGTAAGCAACGGTTACGGCAACTATGCGCCGGCTATAAATCTCCTCGCAAACAAGGCGATAGACTTCTCGCAATATAACAAGTCGATAATAAAGATCGACGCCGTGGAAGCCACCCTCACCGAGATGATAAACGACTTCAAGACAAAGAAAAAAGTCAAAAATATGCTTGTAAATATGCTTGGATAAGCTAATATTTGAATAAGCTGATATAAAAATTAACCGCCCGACCGAAAAGCGCATAACTTTTCGGTCGGGCGGTTTCAATTCAGCTTTTTCTTCATAATATCGTACAGATCTCCGGCGCCGACGATAAGTGCGGCGTCCCCCTCTCTCATATTTGATTTGAGAAAATCGTAAAGTTTATCGGCGTCGTCGAAGTATTGTCCCCTTTTCCCCATTTCCTCATACAGATCGTAAGCCGAGCCGCCCTCTATCGGTCTTTCCCTCGCAGGGAACGTCTTAAAGAGTATTAACCTTTCGACGTCGCCCAAAACGGCTTTGAAATCGTCTTTTAAAAAGAGCGTTCTCGAATATGTATGAGGCTGAAAAACGACATATAGGCGGTCTTTTGCTATTTTTTCAGCCGTTTTCAGCGCAGCCCTTATCTCCGACGGGTGATGTGCGTAATCGGCTATCACGGCGGCGCCGCTCAAGCTGCCTATTTTCTCAAATCTCCTCTTGACGCCCGTAAATTTTTCAAGCCCTCTCTTTATAGCCGAAAACTTTATTCCGTCGGTATAAGCGCAAGCCGCCGCCGCTATGGCATTGAACATATTGTATTCCCCGACGACTTTAAGCTCTATCCTTCCGAGCTTTTTCTCTCGGTATATGAGGTCGAAACAATATCTGCCGTTTTTCTCGCTTGCGTTTGCGGCGTGGAAGTCGCCTTCGCATTTGCCGAAAGTTACCTTATTTCCGCCGTCATATGTCCTTAAATTTTTATCCTCTGTCGAGATAATCGACTTATAGCCCCTCTTAATGAATGAATAGTAACTTTTCAGCAGTTCTTCTTCGCCGCTGTAACAATCGAGATGATCGGGCTCGGTACTCAAACACACGCCGACGTCGGGAGAAAACAGATCTATGTTTTTCTTGAACTCGCACACCTCGCTTATAAACACCTCGTCGCCTGTTCGGCGGAAATTCCCGAAAACTCCGTCAAAGCCGCCTATATGAGCGGTATATTTCGCCTTTGCCTCGTCGTAGATATGCGTGAGCATACAAGTTACCGTAGTTTTGCCGTGGCACCCGCAAACGCCTATCCTCTTTTTAAAGTTCTCTCCGACTTGTTTTAAAAGCTCAGCCCTCGCAATCAGATAAGCTCCGCTCTCCCTCGCCGCTACAAGCTCCTCGTCATCGTCTTTTATCGCCGAATTGTAAACCACCACTTCCGAGCGTTTTACTTCATCCACGTTGCCGCCGATATATACTTTGATTCCCTTTTCCATAAGCTCGCCGACGACCTCGCCGCCCTTTATATCGCTGCCGGAAACGTTGAAGCCCATGCCGAAAAGGTATTTCGCAAGTGCGCTCATACTCACTCCGCCAATACCTATAAAATAAAGATTTATATCACATTTTTTGTCTTTCATACCTCATTTTATGATTTTTGCCAAAAAAAATTTCATTTTTTAGTGTTTTTAATAAATTTTTTTTGAAATTTTGTTGAAAAATATTTAAAAAAGGTGTATTATAATATTATCAATACTGATAAGGCGGTAATAATAATGAACATTACGAACGTAAGAGTACGCATCGTGCAGAAACCCGACACCAAACTTAAAGGCGTCGCCACGATAACCATCGACGATTGTTTTGCCGTTCACGACATTAAGATCCTCGAAAGCGAAGAGGGATATTTTATCTCTATGCCCAGCAAAAAATCTCCCGACGGAGAATACAGAGATATAGCTCATCCCATCAATTCCGAAACGAGAAAAGTCGTTGCGGACGCCGTTTTGGCGGAATTCAATAAAGTTTTAGCCGAAACGCCTGTCGAAGCGTAATTTTAAACGTCGCAAACTTTTGCCGAGCGGCTTTTCGTTCGGCGGTTTTGCCGTGTTGTGTTTTCTTCTTAAATGCGGCTTTACGCTTTTTTTGAAAAAATTTATTTAAAAACTGTTGACAAGGGTTGTTTTTTATGTTAAAATATCCTTGTGAGAAGGGAGTAGAGGCATATATTTCCCGTATATGCGACGCTATCGTCAACACGGCGGTTTCGCTCGGTAGCGTTTAAACGTTCATCGTTTATTCAAGACTTTTACCGAGATGAGGTAAAAGTCTTTTTTATGTAATAAACGGAAATATATACTCGCCTGCTCCGCATATAAAATATTTATAGGAGGACGATATTATGAGCCCAGTTTTGATCGTAATAATCGTAGTTGTAGCACTTTTAGTCTTATTCTTCGGCGTTGCCGGTTATCTCAAAGCTCCGCCGGACACAGCCTATATTATTTCGGGCTTGTCAAAAAGAAGAATACTTATAGGTAAAGCCGGTTGGAGATTGCCTTTCTTTGAGAGAGTTGATAAACTTTCTTTGAGAGTTATGCAGGTAGACGTAAAGACGAGCGAAGCCGTACCCACCAACGAATTTATCAACGTAAACGTCGACGGCGTTGCCAACATCAAGATCTCGTCTAACCCCGAACTTCTGAAAAAAGCCGCCGAAAGTCTTCTCGGAATGCGCCAGCAAGAGCTTATAAGCCTCGTAACGCAAGTTCTCGAAGGTAATATGCGTGAGATCGTCGGCTCCGTCGGGCTTAAAGAAATGGTTCAGGACCGTCAGGGCGTCGCCAAGAAAATTACCGAAAACGTCGTTCCCGATATGGAAAAGCTCGGTATCGAGGTCGTAAACTTCAATATTCAGAACTTCAAAGACAACGCAGGCACCATAGAAAACATGGGTATCGACAACGTTGAGCAGATACGTAAAAACGCACAGATCGCAAAGGCAAATGCGCAGAGAGATATTGCGATAGCAACTTCTCACGCACAGGAAGAGGCAAACGCCGTCAAGGTCGAATCCGAAAAGAAGATCGCCGAACAGAACGCCGAACTCGCCGTTCAGCAAGCGGATATGAAGGTCAAGGCGGACACCAAGAAGGCGGAAGCCGACGCAGCTTATTCCATTCAGCAGGAAAGCCAGCGTAAGACGATAGAAATAACCAAGGCCAACGCAGACATTGCGAGAAAGGAAAAGGAATCTGAACTTGCCGAAAAAGCAATTGCTTTAAAGGAAAAACAGCTTGACGCAGAGGTCAGAAAGCAAGCCGACGCAATGAATTATAAGATTGCGAAAGAGGCGGAAGCGGCACTCGTTAAACGTCAGCGTGACGCTGAGGCTAAAAAAGCCGAAGCCGAAGCCGCAAGATTTGCGCTCGAACAGGAAGCCGAAGCCAAAAAATTCCAAGCGCTCATGGAAGCCGAAGCAAAGAAAGCCGAAGCCGAAGCAATGAGGTTTGCAATGGAGCAGGAAGCTGAGGGTATCAGAGCGAAAGGTCTTGCCGAAGCCGAAGCCATCGAGAAGAAAGCCGAGGCGCAGAAGAAGATGGGCGAAGCGTCCGTCCTCGAAATGTATCTCTCCGCCCTTCCCGAAGTTGTCAAGAACGCCGCCGCTCCTCTCGCCCAGACCGACAAGATCGTTATGTACGGCGACGGAAATGCGACGAAAGTTGTAAAGGACGTAATGAACAGCACCAACCAGATCATGGAAGGAGTGAAAGAGTCCACGGGGCTTGACATAACCTCCCTCATCTCCGGCGCTATCGGCGGTAAGCTCGCCGCCAAGCAGACTGAAGAAAAAGTTTCCGAATAAGCTTTTTAAAAAAAGTAACGAACGGGGCAGTCCGCATTCAGCGGACTGCCCCGTATTATTTAAGCGTCAATATTCAAAATCGAAAGCCTCGTAATCTTCCTTTGTAAATCTGTGATAATGGGTGAAGAAATCGTCCACCTCCAAACAGTAATAGAACTCGTCGGGCACGCCGTCCTCGAAGTAGACAAGATAATTAAAATCGGGGTTATCGGCTATTTTTTTGCAGACCACCTTATTTGAATACTTTTTGAAAATGGATAAGATCTCGTCTATATCGCCGTGCTTAAAGCCCGTCATATACGAGATAAATTCACGCAAAAAGCCGCAATTTTCAAGTTCTTTAAGAGCTTTTTCAACGGCGTTTTTTCCTACCGAAAAGCAAAATCTGTCGGCGACGTCGGTAGAAAACGTTATTTCGCCGTAAGCCGATTTTGCATAGTCGCAAAAATCAGCGGCAATGCTTTTCAGCTTTTGAATATCCGTTTCGCCCGTACCGAGCAATCTTTCTATTGCCGCTTTTGGATAGTAAAGCTTTACGGCCTCGCCGCTTTCTCCGAGCTTTACCTGCATTTCTTTCGTAACGTCGATTATATTTTTAAGCAATCTTTCAAAATTAAAATTTTCCATATTCGCAAACTATTTTAAAATACATATTCGCAAACTATTTTAAAATATAAGATACTAAATAGCTATTAAATTATATCCCAAAACCGCAAATCTGTCAAGCCGAATTTTATTACAACTTTCATACATAATGGTTAAACCCTACCATTTTATTGTTTTTATTATACCATAATAAAACAAAAAAGTAAATAAGGGGGTGTTAAAAAAATGAACACCTTGCAATAAAAAAGAGGGCGCGTGACAACCTTTCCCATAAGTATTATTTAAGCAATATAAAAGGATAGCGAAATTT
>CACXDQ010000125.1 GCA_902766475.1 uncultured Eubacteriales bacterium | reverse complement strand
TTTCTTTGGGTATTTCCGGAATGTAACCGTAATAGTCAAGATTATTCAAATCCAAGAAAAGGACAAATTCCATATCACATTTCCTCCCTCTTTTTTATTTTAAAGTGAGTTTCCTCTCGATTCTTACTTTGCAAAATTGTTTTCTACATTTCGTTCTTCGCCATCTATTATTTGTATTTCAACAGCTACGGTCGCCCGAGGCTGTGCATATCCCAATAATTATTTCGGCTGCTCCAATCATGATTATTTATATTATTTCAGTTCCGCAAGGTATCTGCTCGGAGATATGCCGAACGCATTTTTAAACGCCCTCGAAAAGACGTATATAGACGAATAATTGAGCTTTTCCGACACCTCGGTTACCGACATTTTGCCCGATAACAAAAGCGTTTTCGCCTCGTAAAGCTTCTTTTCGGTGAAATAGTCGGATATAGACTTATTCATCTTCTTTTTGAAACAGCGTGAGAGGTAAGAGTAGTTATACTTGAAAACGTCGGCAAGGTCGGACAGATTTTCTATCTCCGCAACGTGCGAATCTATATAGTTTACTATATTGAAACATAAAAGCTCCACTCCGTTGGCTTTTGGGAAAAAATATTCCGACGGGGCGGCGGCGTTTTTGCGTATCGTCATAAGCACGAGCGTCTTTATTCCGCTTTCGAGCATAAGCCCCGTGAACTCGTCCCAAACGCCGTTTATACACGAGAGAAGGTCGGCGAAATAGTTTTCGATGGCGGGCGCCGACGTGCGCCTTTGCCCGTTTTTGCAGAGGAGATCTCTCTCGTTTATAAGCTTTTCCATCTCCGAGCCCTTGCTGAAATTGAACGAACAGAAAATATACCTGAGCGGCTCGGAATCGCTCGAAACTATCTTGTGCTTTTCACTCGGTCTTGAAATTATGAGGTCGTGTTTTTTGATCTCGTACTCCTCGTCGCCCGCATATACCTTGCCCGTGCCCGAGATGGCGTAGGTGAACTCAAACCAGTCGCCGTGCGTGTGCGTGGCTATCGTCATGCCCGGCGAACATAGCGTTTCGCCGAGCTGAAAGAGAATAAGCTCGCCGAGCGTTACCGGGTTTATTATGAAGTTGTTGTCGAAATGGTATATTCCGTTCATAACAAATATATTATAAACTTTTATCTCGGCAATTAGCAAGCGTTTGGATATTGTCAATCAAAAAAAGCTAAAAATTTTTAGCAAAATTTCAGACTAACGGGTTTAAAAAGAAATAAATGGTCAAAAAATGTTAAATAAGTCGTTGCTTTATGTTATTCCTTTTTTAATGCGGCGGTTATATAATATTTGGGCTATGAAAAAGTTGAAAATTTGTATCGTGGGCTGCGGAAGAATTCTTCCCATGCACGCCGTTTCGGTTAAAGTAAGTAAGTACGCCGAACTCGCCGCCGTTTGCGACGTTAAAGAGGACAGGCTTAAAGCCGCTATGCAAGAATACGATTGCAGGGGCTATCTCGATTATGAGGAGATGTTTGAAAAGGAGCGCCCCGACGCCGTTCATCTCTGCGTTCCGCACTATCTCCACCCGATAATCGCCAAGGCGGCTATTTTGAGGGGAATAAACGTTCTGAGCGAAAAGCCCATGGCGATAAACTATAAAGACGGCGAGGAATGTGTTCGCCTTGCCGAAGAAAAGGGCGTTAAATACGGCGTTATCTTCCAATGCAGATACAACGACGCTTCCGTGCTTGTGAAAAATGCGCTTACAAGCGGCAAGCTCGGCAAGATCTTGTCCGCTCGTTCGACCTTGACGTGGTCCCGCCCCGACGATTACTATCTTTCGTCAGACTGGAAGGGGACGTGGGATAAAGAGGGCGGCGGCGTTATTATCGACCAAGCCATACACTCTATGGACCTCGTGAACTGGTTTGTTTCGAGCGAGCCGATAAGGGTTTCTGCGTCAATAGCCAACAGAGGGCATAAGTCTTTTTCGGTAGAGGACAGCGCCGAGGGGCTTATAGATTATAAAAACGGCGTTCGCTACGGTTTTTATTGCATGAACAACTACGCTTGCGACGAGCCTATCGAGATAAGGCTATTCTGCGAAAAGGGCAAGGCTACGCTCTCTTACGAAGAGGGCACGATACGCT
>CACXDQ010000124.1 GCA_902766475.1 uncultured Eubacteriales bacterium | reverse complement strand
TCGCCCTTGAACAGAAGCTTGAACGTATCGCATGCGCCGGCTCTGTTTTTGGCGACGATTATCTCCGCAACGTTCTTCTGTACCTTGCCCTCGGCAAGATCCTTTTCCTCTGCGGCGAGGTCGGGTCTGTGAATGAACATAACGATATCGGCGTCTTGCTCTATTGCGCCCGATTCTCTCAAATCGGAAAGCATGGGCGTTTGCCCCTTTCTCGAAGTTACAAGACGGGAGAGCTGCGAAAGGGCGATGACGGGCACGTCGAGCTCTTTCGCTATCATTTTAAGCCCTCTCGATATCTCCGTTATCTCCTGTTGTCTGCTATCGCTCGACTTCACGGCGTTCATGAGCTGTATATGGTCGACTACTATGACGTCGAGCCTGCCCTCTCTGCTCTTCAATCTTCTGCATTTTGAGAGAATTTCGGGGCAAGTGGTCATCGACGTATCGTCTATGTATATCCTCGTCTTTGCGAGTTGTTTGTTGGCTTCCCAGAGCTTTTGCCAGTCGTCGGGCTCTAACTTTCCCTTCATTGCGTCCTGCCCCGAAACGTTTGCGACCGAACAGAGCATTCTCTGTCCGAGTTCTTCCTTTGTCATTTCGAGAGCGAAAACGGCGCAAACTGCGTTTTCCTTTATCGCCATGTTCTCGACGATATTCATCGCATAGGTCGTTTTACCGATAGACGGTCTTGCCGCTAAAATTATAAGATTGCCCGGCTGAAAGCCGTTCGTAAGGTTGTCGAGCGCCGTAAAGCCCGACTTTATGCCCGTGAGGAAGTTTTTATCTTTTTGAATATTCTCGAATTTGCTGAGTATCCCGGTAAAAGTTTCCTTGACGTTGGTGAGCGAACTCGTATCGAGCTCTTCGGAAATGTCGTATATCGTCTTTTCGGCAAATGCTACGGAACGGTTATAGTCGTCCGAACTCATCGCCTCGTCGGTTATATCGCCCGCACCTCTTATGAGTTTTCTCAGCGTGCTGTCACGCTTTACGATGTCGAGATAATATCTGAAATTCGCCGCCGACGGCGTTACCCTCGTAAGGCTTAAAAGATAGTCCATTCCTCCCGCCTTTTCCAAGGTGGAAAGCTTTTCCATAGTATCGGACAGCGTAACGAGATCGACGGGTATGTTTTGCGAAATTATCGAATTCATCGCCGTAAAGATAAGCTTGTGAGATTCGAGATAAAAATCGCTCTCTTTAAGCGTGGACATTATGTCGAATTGAAGCTCCATATCGATGAGTACGGAGCCCAAGATAGACTGTTCGGCTTCGAGATTGTACGGCAACACGCCGCTTCTTTTCTGTGGCATTATAATACCTCTTTTATACCGTTAAACCGCTTATAGGCCGTTTTTTATAAGTTTTCAAACTCCGTCAACGTTTCCTCGAATGACTTCATTGCGGATACGAATGCGTCCTTTTTGGTGAGGTCGACACCGGCGAGTTTCAAAAGCTCTACGGGGCTGTCCGAGCCGCCGGAAGAGAGGAATTTAAAGTAATCTTCAACGGCGGGCTGCCCTTCGGAATATATCCTCTCCGCAATGGAGATGGCGCTTATTATGCCCGTTGCGTATTTATATACGTAAAACGCCGTGTAAAAATGTGGGATCCTCGCCCATTCATAGGAAATTTCGGTATCGGAAACGATGTCCTTTCCGTAATACTTTTTGTTGAGTTCGAGATATTTTTCGCACATGCAATCCTTAGTGAGCGGCATGCCCTTTTCGGCGGCGTCGTGCGCAAGATACTCGAATTCCGCAAACATGGTCTGACGGAAAAGCGTCGTTCTTATCATGTCCATGTAGTAGGAACAGAGATACTTTTTAAGCTTTTTATCGTCCGAATTTTTAAGTAAGTATTTGAGGAGAAGCACTTCGTTTACCGTGCTTGCGACCTCGGCTACAAATATCTTGTAATCCGCCTTTGCCTTGGGCTGTGCGGCGTCGGACTTGTAAGAGTGCATAGAATGTCCGAGTTCGTGAGCGATGGTGAATACGTCGCTCGTCGTCGCCTGATAATTTAAGAGAACGTAGGGGTGCGGAAGGGCGTAGACGCAGACGCTGTATGCGCCGCTCCTCTTTCCGTCCGTTTCCTCGACGTCTATCCAACCCTCGTCGTGCGCACGCTGTAAGAGCTTGCCGTAGTCTTCACCGAGCGGCGCAAGACCTTTCTTGACGAGCTTGAACGCCTCTTCATAATCGAGCTTTATATCGGCGTTTTCAACGAGAGGACAATATATATCCCACATGTGCTGTTCGTCTAAACCGAGCACTTCTTTTCTGTCTTTTATATAGCGGTGAACGAGGGGAAGAGCCGCATTTACGCTTTCCAGAAGGTTTGCGTACACTTCGGGCGTTACGTCCTCGCCGGAGAGCGCCTGATCAAGACAGCTCTTGTATTTTTTAGCCCTCGCCAAAAACACGTCTTTATTGACGTTTCCGACGTAAGTTGCGGAAATGGTGTTTATGAGCGAGATAAACGCATTGTAATAGGCTTTGAACGCCTTTTCCCTGACCGCTCTGTCCTCGCTGTGCAAAAGCACGCCGTACATTCCGTGGGTTATCTTTACCTTTTCGCCGCCGACCTCTATTTCGGGGAACGGCATGTCGGCGTTGTTTATCATGCTGAAAATATCGCGGTATCCGCCGTACATCTGACCGCCCATTGCGAGGATATTTTCGCTCTCCTTGCTCAAGACGTGCGGCTTGCCTTTAAGCAACTTTTTGAGCATATAGTCATAGTCCGAAAATCTCGGATCTGCGATTATCGCCTGCAATTTTTCTTCGGGAAATTCGGTTATTTCGGGCGTCATGAACGATGCGCTCGACGAATATTTGACTATTACGTTTTCCACCCTCGACATCATTGCCGCCGCCTTCTGATCTCTCGTGTCGAGATCTCTGAGCATAAATGCGTACACGTCGAGCTTTTCGAGATCGTAATCGACCTTGTCCATCTCTTTAAGACATTCCAAAAGGACGTTTTCGTCGCTGAGCTTGCCCTCGTATTTACTGAAATCCACTCTCTTCGACACGTCGTCTAAAAGCGCCTCGAACTCCTCGTCGCTCTTGAAGATATCGGTGAGTTTCCACTTTAAGTTTTCGCTTACTTCGCTTCTCTTTTTAGCCATAATATATTCTCCGTTTAAAAATTTTTATTCCGTTTCAAATACCGTTTCTTCAGATTTCAGCCCGTATGAAAGAAGAACGTTTGCGTGCGTGGTATAAACGATTATATCGCCGTTTTTGAGCTTCGGCATGGGCTTTTCCTTGTCGACGAGGACGTTTCTCCGCATATATTCCTGCGTTTTGTCCGACCACTCCAACACGACCATCGTGTGGAAATCGACGTTGCCGACCTCGGTTACCGACATATCGTTCTGCAAAAACGTGCTTTCGCTCTTCTGTTTTTGCCCCGTCTTTATGTCGTCGAGCATTCTGAAATAATAGCGTGCCCTTTTAAACGGTATCCCGAGATAGATAAACGAAAATACCGCAAAGACCATATCCGAGCCGCAGATTATCCAATAATATATGTTTTTCTGCCTTATTATCTCGTCGTTCGACTGGTACGGGAGCTGTAAAAACATTACGAAAAACACGACGTTTACGGCTAAAAATACCGCCAACACGCCGAAATAGATATAAAGCAGCGTCCGCTTTAATTTGAGGGCTTTAACGTAGTCCTCTTCCTCGTATATCCTCGTCATAATTATCCTTATCTTATTTCAACATAAACAGCACGCCGATAGTGTTTCTGCCGCAATGGCTCGTTACCGTGCTGCCCGCAAAAGTTTCGATTATCTCGTTGAATTTGA
>CACXDQ010000123.1 GCA_902766475.1 uncultured Eubacteriales bacterium | reverse complement strand
CGTTCATGTTTATTTCGGGTATAATAAGCGGAATATCTTCATTTTGTCTGAATGCGCTTGAATTGTCTATCACGAAAGCGCCGCTTTCTACGGCAATGGGGACGTATTTTAGAGATACTTCCTTGCCGGCGCAAAAGAAAACTATATCTAGCCCGACGAAAGAGTTTTCATCGAGCTTTCGCACTTCTATAACGTTTATATTTTTTCCGACGCTCTTTTCAGATGCGAACAGTTTTATGTTGGCAATCGGAAAACGTCTATCTATCAGAACTTGTAAAAGCTTTCTTCCTATAAGTCCCGTTGCGCCGACTATACCTACCGAATAGTTTTTTTTCATTGTAATAGTAACGCTCCTTAAAAACAATTACTCTTATATTTTATTCTATAAGCCTGTTTTTGGTTAATTCGGCAATTTTTTTTAATTGTTTTATTGCGTTTAAAACTATTTACTTGTAAAAAAACGAGTATTATGATAAACTATTATTATAAAAGGAAGATCTATGAGTAAATTTTATGCCGTCAAGTGCGACGAAGATAAGATTTTTGAGGACTGGGAGAGCTGTAAAAATTACTTGTCCGATAGAAAAAATTACAAATATAAGAGTTTTTCGTCGTATGAAGAGGCAGAAGCTTTTTTGAGCGGCGAGAATATTTACGAAAACAGTTTGCAAGACGATTTAAGCTGCGGCTATGCGGTTGCATATACCGACGGCAGCTACGAAGAGCGCCTTAACGAATATGCTTACGGTGCGATCGTCTTTTCGCCCGATGGTATGCAAAAAAGTTTAAGCGGCAAGGGTAACGATCCCCTGTATGTTTCTACAAGAAATATAGCCGGAGAAGTTTTAGGCGTTCTCTCCGCATTGAAATATGCCGTTACGCAAGGCTTTCAAAAAATCAAGATTTATCATGATTATGCCGGGCTTTCATTCTGGGCGAAAGGAGAATGGAAGGCTTCAAGCCCGATTTCAGTTTGGTACAGAAGCGAATATATAAAGCTCGCTCGTGCGGTAGACGTAGAATTTGTAAAGGTAAAAGGACATAGCAACAACGCATTTAATGAAAAGGTGGATAAGCTCGCTAAATCGGCGCTTTTTGAAAATAAAATAGAAGAGCCTATAAACGACGGGTATTTTTGTTTTAGCGGCGACGATATCACGCATAAGGAACTATGCAATTATATATATAAACAAGCGATCAAACCCCAATATTTTGAAAACGAAAACTCGATGACTTTTTGTTTGCCGAATGAAAAGATCGTTGTTTACAGACACAAATCGTTTATAATTGTAGGCGGCAAGAGAGAAAAATTATTTTGCATTGCCTTGAATTTTGCGCTCGAAGCCGCTAAAAATAAATACGATATTCTCATAGAAGATTCGTTCGGGTTTATTCCGGAAACGTTTTCGGGAACTGCGCTGAGCAGGGCTATAATTCAAAACGTTAAGACGAGCGACTGTTCGCCGTTTATATTTTTTGCGCTGAATGACGTCTATAATAAAATGCGTTCGCTGATTATGTCAAACGGCGTTAAAACGTATAAAATATCAACTCTATTCACCGGCTCTGAAAATGGTTATAAATATATTAACGGCGGCGAAAATGCCGAAACGATAAACGAATTATATAACTTTTATTATTTTTACAGAACTAAATATCTCTCTTTAAATCTCGGCGTTGACGAGGCGATGAAAATTGTCGGACAAGCCGAAAAACTATTGGGGAAATAAGATGAAAAACGATATTTCTAAAATATTACAATGCGTTTCCGGGCGCATCGGCGTTGATATATGCGCCGTATCCGAAAACGGAGTAGCCTATAATACTTCGGATAAAGCAATCGACGGGCTTAAATACGGAGAAGTCGAAGATTTATCGGTAAAGGAAGGAAAAACTTATTTTTCTTTCTCGTATCATGGCGAAAAATATCTTGGCGCATTATGCGGCGTAGGCGAAGAGGTAAACGGTTTTGCCAAGCTTATACCTGCATTTTTCGATGACGGTAAAAGAGAAAACGTTAAAGTTCCGAGCATTAAAGAGGTGTTGACGGGCGAAGCCTCGGAAGATGATATAACGCTATTTATAAAAGATAGGTTTTCTTCAAAAAACGTTTCCGCCGTCGTATATCTCATTGAATCGGAAAGCGAAAATATTGCCGAAATTCTCGACTTTTTGGAAAACTTCAAACAGGGCGAGGACGATATGGTGGCGGCTATAGACAACAATAAGTGCGTCTATGCTAAAATAAAGGACGATTTTGCACCGGATGCGGATAATCAGCCGATTACCGATTACGCCTATCTGCTCGTTAAATCTGCCGAGGAAGAGCTTGGCGAGAAGATAAATGTCTATATAGGCGGCTCGGTCGAAAGCCTATATGATTGCGGAAAATCTTATGCACAGGCGCTTTCGGCACGCCGACTTAAATTTATTTTCGATCGAAATTCGAGCGTCGTTTCTTACAGAGAATACGTCCTCGTAAAAGCGTTTGAGGAAATGCCGAAAAATAAACTTAAAGAGTTGTTAAATACTTTTTGTGATTTTGACGCAAAGTCATTCTTTTCAGACGGCGAAATGATAACGACCGCCGAAGAGTTTTTGAGAACGAACCTCAATTTAAGCGAAACGGCGAGAAATTTGTACCTTCATAGAAACACTTTAAATTACAGACTTGACAAGATAAATAAGCTTATAGGGCTTGATATAAGGGAATTT
>CACXDQ010000122.1 GCA_902766475.1 uncultured Eubacteriales bacterium | reverse complement strand
TGCTCTCAATTCATTTCTTTCTATTCAATTTTTAATCTGCTTTAGCAAACTGCCGTTTGCTGAGTGCTATCTCGTTCGACAGCTTAACTATCTTACCATATTCCGAAATTTAAGTCAAACGATTTTCAAGGGTTTTTCAAAGTTTTTTAAAAAATTTTTGAAAATCTTTTATCTTTATTTCGGAGCGGTTTTCGTTACTCCATCGCCCGAGTGCCCGCTTATCTTACCACTTTTATATATGGCTTGTCAACTGTTTTTCGACATTTTTTTGAAAATTTTTTAAATTTTTTTTAAAAATTTTTAACGGCACAATATATCCGCCCAAATCTCAAAATCACACACAATATATAGATTTTTGATTTTTCAACTAAAACAGGACTTCTTCTATAACTCCGCCGCCGAGACATTTTTCCTCGTCGTAGAACACGCTGAACTGTCCGACGGTTACCGCCCTCTGCCTTTCAAAGAAAGTAACTTCCACTTTCCCGTCCGCCAAGATCTCGACGTGAACTTTCTGTTCGTCCTGACGGTAGCGGAATTTGGCGAAACAGTCGAAAGAATTATTTTCGGGCTTACAAGGTATCCAGTTACAACTGTACATTATAAGCCCCTTTGAGTAAAGCCTGTCCTCGTCCTCGTGCGCGACATATAATATATTATTGACAAGGTCCTTTTCGATGACGAACCATCTTCCGGCGTCGCCCGCCTGACCGCCTATATCCAACCCTCGGCGCTGACCTATCGTGTAATACATAAGTCCGCAATGTCTGCCGAGCGTTCTTCCGTCGTAAGTTTTTATATCTCCCTCTTTTGCGGGAATGTAATTCATCAAAAATTTGCGGAAATCACGTTCGCCGATAAAGCAGATGCCCGTACTGTCTTTTTTCCCGGCGGTGGCAAGCCCGTTTTTCTCGGCAATAGCCCTGACTTCGGGTTTAACGAGATCTTGAAGAGGGAAAAGCACGTTATCGAGCTGATTTTGCGACAGCTGATTTAAAAAGTAGGTCTGATCCTTGTTGCTATCCTTTGCCTTCATGAGATAATGAACGCCGTTTTCGTGCTTTATTCCGCAATAATGCCCCGTGGCAATGTAATCGGCGCCAAGCTCCTCGGCGTATTTTTTGAACGGCCCGAACTTTATTTCTCTGTTACAGAGAACGTCCGGGTTGGGCGTTCTGCCCTTTTTGTATTCGTCCAAAAAATAGGAAAACACCCTTTCCATATATTCTTTGGAAAAGTTTACTCCGTAATAAGGTATATCGAGGAGAGAGCACACTCTTCTTACGTCGGAATAATCATCCTCAGCCGTGCAAGCGCCGTCAAAATCGTCCTCTTCCCAATTTTTCATGAACAGACCTATGACGTCGTAGCCCTGTTCTTTAAGGAGAAGAGCCGCAACGGAACTGTCCACGCCGCCGCTCATCCCCACGACAACTTTTTTCTTCATAAACACCTCGTCAAAATTATAAATTATAGCGAGCTTTTTGTCAATCGTATTTTATGATTTTATGCTCCGGGGCTAAATATTCCGCAAAAATCTCGTAACCGTAACTTAAATTTTCGTATTTTAAAACGAGCGTTCTGATTCCGTCACGGTAAACGGATATTGCGCCGTCCTCGAAAACCACGGGATGGGAGAGGATAAAAGTCTGCTCGCTCAAATCGCTGTAAAAGCAATCTTTTTTGACGATGGCGACCCTCTTTCCGTCAATAGTTTGCGGAATTTCGACCTCGCTTTCGTTTCCGATATATCTGACGAGCGTAACCACGTTTTCCTCGACCTTATATATATAATCGCCGTTTTTGACGAGTTCGCCGTAAGAATATATGACCGGCACGCCGTTCGACCAATCGCCCGAAAACGCAGCGTCCGCTTCGCTTGCCCCTGTCAGTATCGTGCAGATCCCGGTGAGGTTGCAAAACGCATAATCGCCTATAAAATCGGGTATTTTGCGAATATAGATATACTTTATGCGAGAAACTTCGAACGCAGACGTCTCTATCGTCTTTACCGAATCGGGCAAGACGAGCGTTTCGGTGGTAATTCCGCCGAGCGAATATTCCGTGACCGTTTCGAGCGATTGAGGCAAACTAACGCTGTCTATATGCGTCGCAAGCCCGAATTTGCCTATATCTTTTACCGTGTCCGGAACGATTATCGATTTAAGCTCCGCAACGTTCTGCATTGAATATTTGCAAATTGCCGTCAACGTTTTACCTCCGACGATTTTGGGCAAGACGAGATCTTTTTCGCAATTGTTGTCGACGGTTATAAGCTCCGCATGATCTTTAAATAATGCGTAGCGCACGCCGCCTTGCTTAACTATTTTCCGAACGTTGTATTTAACGTCGATTTCCTTTTCGTAATAGCTTTTGAGGTTGGAAGTTATCAGAAAATCTTCGGAAACGCTCCTACCCTCGAAGAAAAAGCTTCTGCATTGGGGAAAACCTTCCGACTTGCACCTCTCGAAGGCGTTTTCGCAAGATTTGAGCGACGACGGAATAAATATCTGCTCTAAATAGCCGTCGAACGCAAACGATCTTATCTCAGAAATTTTTGAATTTTCCTCAAAATACAGGTATCTCAACGGAGTGCCCGAAAATGCATAATCTCCGATAATACCGACGGTTTTGGGAATAACGATCTCGGTGAGGCTCCTGCATTCCCTGAACGTTTCGGGTTCTATCTCGGATAATTGCGTTCCTTCCCCGAAAGAAAAGGACGATATTTCCGCACACATAAACGCCCCCGAGCCCAATTTTTTGAGGCTTGACGGCAAGGCGACTTCGCTTAATAGATAGCAATTACGAAACGCCTCTTCTCCGACGCTCTCCAAAACCGAGCCGTCCTCGAAAGAAAGTTTCTTGATATGGGTGCCGAGAAAAGCCCTATCACCTATATTTCTTACGGTTTTCGGTATAACGACTTCGACTTGATTGTTCAATCTTCGAAAAGCTTCCTCACCTATCGAAACGACGGGTTTCCCGTTGAATTCGGACGGAATTTTGAGAATATTTTTCTTGTATTCTATCATCTCCAAGCCGTTCGACAGCGTTGTTTTTGAGACGACGCTTTCAACCTTTAAATTTGCCCTCGTGTCCGTTATCGTAAGCTCGCCGTTTTCGTTTTCCGAAAATTCGTATTGAGATAAAACGGCGTAGGCGGCAGAAGTGTTTAAAATGGTAAATGCGAGGGATAGCGAACTCGCAATAACCGCAAGTGCAAAAACACATATTATAAATATATTTAATGTTTTAGTTTTCATCGTTTCCCTCCGCAATAAAACTTCTCTTCACGACTGAAAAATTACATTCGAGAATGTAACCGTTTACCTTTTCATAGCCGAAAAAGCCGTCTTTCGACATGAATATCTTAACCTTATAATCGCCCTCTTCAACGGCGAAAAAGCTATATCCCGAAACGTAACTAAGACCGTTTTTATCAAAATGGATATACCGCTCTTCACCCTCGCCGTCGCATCTGAATATGACAGCGGAAAACTTTGCGTTATACTTCAAATATGGCTTTATATATTCGTAAAAATCGTATTTCTCGCCCTCGTAAAGCTCCTTTTCTTCAAAAATGCGGCACTCCGCTTTGACTTCGTTGTTTCCGACGCCGCCCGATAAAAGCGAAGCTTGCAACGCCCCGAAAGCCGCAAACACAGCGCATAAAACGAGGGGCAATATAACGTATGCTTTTTTAGTTCTTATGCCCTTTCGACCATTTGAAAGAGCGACGGAAACCATGAACGAAATAAGTATAAAAAAGGCGATAAACAAACTATAGACGGGGTTTTGCAGATTATAGACCAAAAGCGACGACGGGCGAAACGGGTAAGACGGATATATGAGTTCGCCGTTTTCGATCTGCTTGCCGTTTGCAAATAAAAATTCGAGAGAGGTGTTCGGATAGAGGTTGTCAAGCCCGTTTCCGAACGCCGAAAAATTCAAGATGTACAGCGCCGAATAAAGCCCGACGTAAACCGCCGAAACTATCGCCGCCGAAACGACCACGCCTAAGACAATATTTATCACGGGCGAAAACCTGCACGATTTATAGAAAGCGCACACAATTTCGAGCGCCGAAAACATAGCGGCGCTTATTAGCCCCGTCGAAATCGGCAGCAGCAGATACAAGAGGTTTTTGCCGTAAACGCAGAAACAGAAATTTCTCACGCCCGCCGCCTCGACCTCCGACGGAAAACGGCTGTAAGCGTATTGCGTTATTATACCCGACGTCAGCAGACATATAAGGCATATGACAGCCGGAAAGACAAACGCCTCGAAAAGCCTTATCGAAATACGTTCTTTTTCGCTGACGTCGGAAAGGTAAAAATACCCCGTCTTTTTAAGCTCTTTTATAAACAGATTTATCACGACGGCAAGCGTTACCTCACCCGTAAACAATCTCGACAGCCGCTCGAAAATATTCAATAATGCGCTTATAGCCCCACTTATCCTAAAAAGTCCTATAATAAGAACAGCCAAAAACGCCGCAGCTATATACGCCGCAGAAAAGATTTTCAAAGCGCCTTTAAGATGCGCCGTGTCGTACCCGACAATTCCCTTTAACCTCTCTTTCATATCGTTTCCCTCATAAAAAATTCGTTTACGGTATCGCCGCTTTCCCTTATCCGCTCGCAGTCGTAAAGCCCCGATATGCCGTGGTCTTTAATTATCGCAACGTGCGAAAACAGCATTTCCAATTCCGCAATGTCGTGCGAAGAAATAATGAACAATTTGTCATCGGAATAATTAGATATAAGCTCTCTTTTAATAAATTCACGGTAATGCGAGTCTAAGTTTGCGAACGGCTCGTCGAAGAGATATACTTGAGCGTTCCTTGACAAAGTTATTATAAATTCAAGCGCCACCCTCTCGCCCGTCGAAAGGGCTTTGAGCTGTAAGTTTTTACCTTTAAAAATCTCGTCCGTCTTTTGCTTAAAATATTCTTTGTCAAAGCCGTCGCTGATCACGGGCAAAAGGCGGGCAAGATCGGATATAGTGTCGTTCCATTCGCCTTGCTCGAAACGTGGCATATACGAAAACCGTGTGTGTTTTATTTCATCGGCGTTTAATATCGAACTGTCGCAAACGCCCGTTATGCAGTTGAAAAAAGTGGTTTTCCCGACTCCGTTTTTGCCCAACAGACCGACGATGTTTCCGTATTCCGCCTTGAAAGATGCGTTTTTGAAAATGATTTTATTGCCGTAGCACTTGTTTAGTTGTTTTACTTCGAACATTTTATTTGCCCTCTATTTCATATATTTTTAAAATAAGCTCGTCAACGGATATATTTATTTCCTTTATATCGGAAAGGAATTCCCTTGTCCTCTCTTCGAGATATTTGCGTTTCAACCCCTCGATTTTCTTCTCGTCCGAAACGACGTATTTGCCGCTCGTCGATTCGGTGCGGATAAGCCCCCTGCTTTCAAGCTCGTCATAGACGTGTACTATCGTATTGGGGTTTACGCCGAGCGTCAAACCGAGTTCTCTTATCGACGGCAATTTCTGCCCAAGCGCATACTCTCCGCCGTAAATTTTCCGCTCTATATCGTCGGCTATCTGGTAAAATACAGGTCTGTTATTTTTGAAATACATTTTTAACGCCCTATAAATTGTACTATCAAGATAATACAATTATACAATATGGATAGACGAAAGTCAAGGGAAAAGCATAAAAAATTTCAAACGGTGCTAAAACGTTTGAAAAAAAGCCGAATAGGTGTTATAATGTAATAGACGTTTTAATCAATTATCAAGCTGAAATATCATATTAAAGTCATATGATATAATATAAAAAGTCAATAATGCGCTTGTAGCTCAGTTGGATAGAGCACGGGCCTCCGACGCCCGGTGCCGTTGGTTCGAATCCAATCAGGCGCACCACGAAAAAGGCAGTGATTTTGTAAACAAATCACTGCCTTTTTCAATAATTTCAATATGCTAATGAAGAAATTATGACGCTCTTCGTGCCGATTGTAAATACTACCCTATTGCTCGGAATTTTTCAAAAATTAAAAAAATTAGCGAAAAACGCTTGACAAGACATATACTTCGTGATATGATGTATTGCGTAAGGAGAGGTATGACATGGATATTCAGTTAAAAAGAGGCTTGTTAGACGTGTGCGTTCTCGCCGCAATCAAAAACGAGGACTCTTACGGATATAAGATCATAAAAGACTTAAAGCCGTGTATCGAGCTGTCGGAATCGACGCTATATACGATATTGAAGAGGCTCGAGGGGGCGGGGCTTTTGACGGTAAGGAGCGCCGAACACGACGGAAGGCTGAGAAAATATTACCACATCACGAATAGCGGAGTTCGGCGCATTGAGGAATTTAAAGAAGAGTGGAAAGAAGTCATTTCCATCTATCAATTTGTTATGAAGGAGGATAAACAATGAATAAACAAGAGTTTTTGACGAGTTTACGGAGCGCTCTGTCGGGGCTTCCGAAAGCCGACATCGAAGAGCGCATTGCCTTTTACGGCGAAATGATAGACGACCGCATAGAAGAGGGAATGAGCGAGGAAGAGGCGGTAGCCGCAATAGGCACTGTGGACGAAATAAGAAAGCAAACGCTAAAAGATATACCCTTACAAAAGCTTGTAATCGAAAAAGTAAAGCCCAAACGGGCGCTTCGGGCATGGGAAATCGTCCTTATTGCTTTGGGTTTTCCCGTGTGGTTTCCGCTACTTATGGCGGCAGGCTCGATTTGCCTTTCGGTTTATCTCGTATTCTGGACGCTTATAATCGCTCTGTGGGCAATAGAAATTTCGCTCGTCGGCGCCGTGTTTTCGGCAATCGCTTTGGCGGCGGTGCATACAGTTCAAGGCTCGGGGCTGTCGGCTCTGATGCCGCTCGGTGCGGCAATATTTATCGCCGGGCTTACGATATTTGCGTTTTACGGTTGTATAGCCGCCTCAAAGAGAATAATTAAACTCACCAAAAAAATAGGCGTGGGCATAAAGTCATTATTTGTGGCAAAGGAGAAAAAACAATGAAAAAGACGATCATTATAATAGCTATCGCCCTACTTTCGATAGGCGCCGCCGTGTTTATGGTCGGTTTAACCTTTTCGGGTTTCAACATTGCAAAGCTTGACAATGCAAAGTACGAAAACAACGCTTACGATTTGAGCGAGGAAGTCGGGAAAATAGAAATCAGCACGCAAGAGGCGGAAATTACGTTCAAAAAGTCCGAAAACGGCGAGATAAGGGTAGAATGTCATGAACGTGAGAAAGTTAAACACGAAGTTCTCATCGAAAACGGAACGCTTAAAATAACCGCCGTTGACAAGCGCAAATGGTATGACTACATTACGTTTTTCTCATTCAAAACTCCGCACGTTACCGTATATCTCGATTCCGATTATTACGACTCTTTGTTTATCGACAATATCGTCGGAAAAGTGTCCGTTCCGTCGGCGTTTTCGTTCGGTAGCTCGGATATAAAGACGACCACGGGCGACGTTAATTTCGGCGCTACCGTCAGAGAAGATCTTAAAATCAAAACGACCACGGGCGACGTAAATATAGAAAGCGTAAGTGCGGAAAATATTGACGTTTCCGTTACGACGGGAAGGATAGAGTGCAAAAAAATCAACTGCACGGATAAGCTCTCCTTGAAAGTAAGCACGGGTAGGACGACTTTGACGGACGTGAACTGCAAAGAGTTTGTTTCGGAAGGCTCCACCGGGAGATTAACGCTTAAAAACGTCGTCGCAACGGACAGCTTCGATATCGAAAGGAGCACGGGCGACGTTAGTTTTGACAACTGCGACGCCGAAAAAATCACGGTAAAGACTTCGACGGGCGACGTATGGGGAACGCTCCGTTCGGAGAAAGTATTTAACGCAAAAACCACGACCGGCAACATTTCCGTGCCGAATTCGGTTTCCGGCGGAAAATGCGAGATAACAACGACTACCGGCGACATAGAAATAAGTGTAAAATAACGTAATATAAAAGATAGCGTCCGCTTTTGCCTCACAGACAAAAGCGGACGCTTTAAAATAAATTTTAAGAAGATACAATAAAATGCTTGACAAGTTTACTTGGCAATGATATACTTATATTGCAAAGTTAACTTGGCAGAGAAAAGTTAGGAGGTGTTTTATGGAAAAGGACGAAATACTGTCAAAAGCGCAAAGCGAAAACAAGGGTAAAGACTTAGCCGATAAAGCGGCGCAAAAAGACGGTGCGTGGGTAGCTTATACGGTTGGCGTTATACTTATCATATTGGTGGACACGATAAACGGCTTTATTTTTAAAAACGTAAACCGAGGGGCGGACTTCGCCTTGTTCTCGATGGCGTTCACGGCGTTTTTGGTAAAGTATATAAAGCTCAGAAAAAAGCACGAATTTTTCGTAATGCTTATATGGGGCGTGTTAGCTTTGGCGATGCTCGTCGTATGGATATTGCAGCTCGCAAAGGTGTTTTGATATGGACGAAACGTTGATACTCCGCAATAATTTAGCGGAGATAAGAAAACAGAAAAATCTGTCCCAAAGCGAACTCGCAAAGCTTGTCGGCGTATCGAGAAACACTATTTCCTCGATAGAAACGGGACAATATCAACCGACAGCAAAACTTGCGCTCCTTTTATGCGTTGCGCTTGACAAAAAGTTTGAAGAAGTATTTTATTTTTAATACCGAAAAGCCGCCGTGCGAAAATTTCGCACGGCGGCTTTTTACATATTTAAGATTTCAAGGCGATTTTATAGCTATCCTCGATAAGTTCGCATATCTCGTCAAATGCGACCGAGCCGTCGAGCGGAACGCTTATCCAGTGCTTTTTGTTCATATGATAGCCGCCGAAAAGCCTTTTCCCGTCAACCGATTCCGCAATCTTTTCGGGCGACATTCTGAGATCTATCACCTCTATTCTGTCGTTTGCCTTTAAGCCGAGTTTATCCCACGTTGTAGTTAAAACGGCGGCGTACCACTTCTTATTGTCAGCACGCCTGAAAACGCCGTTGTCGGGAAACTTCGGCCACAGATACTCTATCTTATCGCCGTAATGCCTCTCGACGAAAGATATGACCTTCTTCGTCGTTTCAAACTTAAAAATTTCCGTATCGCAGCATTTTTCGGCAATTTCACCCAATATGCGTTCATAGTCCGCACGAACGGCACCGACGTAGCTTCCAACCGCCTCATCGACGAGGTGCAGCGTAAATATATCGCCGGTATCACGGTCTTTGACCTCGGTATTTACCTCTCCTTTCCCATCGACAAACACAGTCAATTCCATATCGGAATTTGCGATAATCGACTTATAGCCCCATTTTTGCCCGTCAAACTCAAAACCGAACGCCTTTAATTTATCGAAGTTTATCTTCTTGAATTTAAACGCCGTAAAAACGTATTTGTCCATATCACACCCCGACGGGATAACCGTCTTTTCCGTAAGTCCAGCCGCTGTGGTAATAATAAATCGCCGCCTTCCCGACGGAAATCTCGTTCCAACCGCTCGCAAAACCGTCGGGCAGTTTATCTATACCCAAAAATATCTTCAAGCCGTCATTCCCGAAAAAGGCGTGACGGGGAATTGTCATTTTCCCCTCTATCACACAATGCGTTATACCCGCATACGCAAAGGCGTAGTCGGCGATAACCTCGAATTTGGCTTTGCCACGAGTCGTCGGGATATACGCAAAACCGTCGTTTCCGACGTAATCGACCACGCAGAGATTATTCGTCGAAGTGACGGCAAAGGCGATCCCGTCGTATTCCGTTATCTTAACGCCGCTCTTCGTCGTATCTATATAAGCGGTAGATAAAATACCGTTTGTGCCTCTTCGTACAGACATAGAAACTATTTTGCCACGATAAAATTTTATCTCAACGCTTTTGCCGGACACCGACGAGGAAAACGCTCCGTCTTTATAAGTATAATCGTCGTAACCGCTCGGCATGCCGCTTACAAATAGGTCGATAATCGACTTATAGACGCTTATCCTCTTATTGTTTACAAATTTTTCTTCTGTTATTTCAGTACCCGAAAGCTTTCTGAAACGTATGATCCCCTTGCAGTAATCGACGTAATTTTCATAGCCGCCGTCAGAATAATCGAAACAAAATTCACCGTCAAAGGAGAGCTTGACGGCGGCGTTCCACGCTTCTTCCGTCACGAAATCGTCGGAAGAAAACTCGATCCGCTCTTCGTAAAAATATCCGCATTGCGTGCATGTGTAACAAATTATTCCGCTTTTATAAGGCGTTGCGTCGAGAACGACGCTTCCGCCGTCAAAACAGTGTTCTTCTATTTCCGTATATTCTCCGCAAACGGCGCAGACTTTTCTATGCCCGTTTTCGTCGTATTCATACCCGTCGTAAACGTGGATATGCACAGGCTCTTCCTCGCTCTCGCTTTCGGAAATGCTTTCGCCGTAACTCTCGAATTCGCTTTCATAATCGCTTTCGCCCTCGGAAACGCTTTCAAATGAGTCGACGTTATCCGAAACACTTTCTTCGCTATCGCTAAAGCCGCCGACATCTTCGCCGCCCGAAGAAAAATCGGAAAAATAATCGGCGCTATCCTCATCCGTCCAACTATCGCTACCTGCGCCCGATGCCGAAGAGGTCGGCTTTTGGGCGTTCGCCGTGCTTGCGAAAATTTTGCACGAGCATAGTATCGTCATCGATAAGACGAGAAAAAGCGTCGATAT
>CACXDQ010000121.1 GCA_902766475.1 uncultured Eubacteriales bacterium | reverse complement strand
TAATATAAAAGGGTTCAGTCTTTTCCGCCGTCGTTTATGTAGAGTATGCCGAGCGTGTTTTTTCCGCAATGGCTCGACACGGTGCAGCCGGCGGTCGTTTCATAAACGTTTTCAAAACCGTATTCCTTTACGACGGCTTTTGCGGCTTCAACCATTTCGGGCGTCGCCATGCTGTGCGTGATAAATATTACCGATTTGTCGGGGTTATTGTACTTTCCGAGGGTGGAAGAGCAATATTTCGTAACGACGTCCTGCATCCTTCCTCTGAATTTTGCGGTGCTGCCCATCTTTCCGCCCAAAACCTCTATTTCGGGGCGAAGTTTGAGTAGATTTGCGCCAAAAAGCGCCAAGCTCGAACATCTTCCGCCCTTATACAGATAGTCGAGCCGCTCGATGACGAAACTTGCCTGAACGCTCGGTATGCGTGCTTTTACCTTTTCGACGATCTCTTCTATCATAACGCCTTTATCGGCAAGCTTTTTTGCGTAGATGGCTTCGAGCGCCATTCCGGTAGAGAGCGTTCTCGAATCTATAACGTACACGTTGCCGAAATTTTTTGCGGCGTTTACGGCGTTGTTGTATGCGCTCGACATCTCCGAAGAAATATCGAAGTGAATAATTGCGTCGTAGTCTTTAAGAATTTTCGTGAAGTGTTCCTTGAAAGCCTCTTCGTTTACGGCGTTCGTTTTGGGTAATACCTTGTGACTGTCGGCATACTCGAATATTTCGAGCGTCGACACTTCGCCGTCATAGAAAAATCTGTCGCCCATCGTTACGCCGAACGGCACTATTTTAAAATCGTATTCCCTTTTGACCTCTTCGCTTACGTCGCAAGCGCTGTCCAAAGATATTGCTATTTTCATATTTAGCTCCGTTACATTTTATTTTCAACCTTTTATATTTTAAAACCATTTGACTTAAAAATCAAGCCATTTTAAGATATTTTTCATTTTTTTGACAATTTTTCATATTAAAACTTGATAAACAAAAGAAATTGTGCTACACTTGATAAAGTTATGAAAGAAAAAAATTATTCGCTGACGGTCGCCTCTTGCTACGTCGGTTACGTCGTTCAGGCGATAGTAAATAATTTAAGCCCTCTCCTCTTCGTGCAGTTCGGGGCGGAGTTCGGCATAAACGCTTGGAAACTGTCGCTTATAGTAATTATAAATTTCGGGGTGCAGATATTCGTCGATTCTCAATCGGCGGCAATCGCATTAAAGCTCGGTTATAGAAGAAGCGCAGTTGCGGCTCAATCGCTGTGCGTGGTGGGGCTTTTATCGCTCGGCGTGTTGCCCTATCTCATCGAGCCGTTCGTCGGGCTTATGATCTCAACTGTTTTGACGGCGGCGGGGAGCGGTTTTATCGAAGTTATTTTAAGTCCGCTTATCGAGGCGTTGCCCCTCAAAAACAAGTCGGGCGCAATGTGCGTTCTACATTCCTTTTACAGCTGGGGACACCTCATCGTCATACTTGCCGCAACTCTATTTTTCAACCTCTTTTCGGTCGCAAATTGGAGATTTTTGCCTCTTATAATGGCGATAGTTCCGCTTGTAAATACGGTAATGTTCTCCGTCTGCCCGATCGAAACGCTGTCGGGCGATATAGACCCGATGAAATATCGCAATATTTTTAAAATGCGGTTTTTTCTCGTGTTTATCGTGCTTATGCTCGCCGCAGGAGCGGCTGAACAGGCGATGGCGCAGTGGGCTTCATATTTTGCGCAAATCAGTATCGGCATTGCCGACAAAACGGTGGGGGATATGTTCGGCGGTGCGCTCTTTGCACTCGGAATGGCTGTTTCCAGGCTCGCTTTCGGCTTCGTCGGTAACAGAATGAATTTGAAGCTTGCAATAATTTTGAGCGGAAGCGCACTTTTCGGGGCGTATTTGCTTGCGGCGCTTTCAGGCATTCCGTGGCTGTCGCTTGCCGGAATTGCACTCGGCGGCGTGTTTGTGGGGATAATGTGGCCGGGGGTGTATGCGCTCGCCGGCGCCGAATACCCGAAAGGCGGAACGAAGATGTTCGGAATGCTCGCCTTAGCCGGCGACGTGGGGTGTATGTCAGGCCCGGCGCTCGTTGGGCTTATCTCGGCTGACTTACATATAGGCTTGCTCGTATCTTCCGTTTTTCCGCTCCTCATAGTTATGGGAACGCTTTTAATGTCCGTTTCCACCAACAAAAAAATTTAAGAGAATTTCAAAATATAAATAGTAAAATATAACTAAAACGACACGAGGGAGCACCGTTTAAGGTGCTCCCTCGTGTCGTAAATTTCTATTTCTTAAATATAAACAAATACTCGTGAGCGAGTAATAGGAAATTAAATTTTATACTGTTTGTTTTCCAATAACCGGTTGCCTTGCAGTTGTGTTGTTCTTTGATAATTATTTCTTTTGTCTTAAAACCTATCGTTTCAAAAATGCGCATTGTTTCAAATGCAAGCGGTTGGACCATGCCTTTTTTGCGGGTATCTCCCATAAGAATAGCGCAAAACTTATCTTTTTTCAATACACGATAGCATTCTTCGGCAACTTTTCCGATCTCAAACAAAAAATCTTTCATTGAAAGTAGCGATAAATCACCGTCAATATCTTCGCTGTAATGGATAATATCGGCATAGGGCGGGTGTGTGCAAATAAGATCTATCGAGTTGTCGGCTATTGATGAAAGATTGCGAGCGTCACCTTGCTCAATGTCAATCGTTGGGTTAAATTCGCACTCAAAATTCAATTTACTTTTAGTAATTTCAAGGGCATTTGGATTTATATCCACGCCGATAAAATTTCTGTTAGTGAGTTTTGCTTCAACGGCAGTGGTGCCGCCGCCGACGAATTGATCTAAAATCGTGTCGCCCTCAGCAGAATAACGCAGAATAACATTCCTCGGGATATAAGGCGACCAATTGCCACGATACTTAGCGTCGTGCGTTGCCCATTTACCACGATTGGGAAATGCCCAAACGGTATTCGTTTCAAGTTCGAAGTTTTCAGGCTGTAATGGAATTTTCTTCTTTGACATTTTAATCTACAACTAATTCCGGTGGGACTGGCAAGCCCAAACGAGTGAGGGGGATATATTCGAAATAATAATCACATCCAACTGAGTGAATGTAATCAAGAACGTCTGTATATTGTTCTTTTCTAAACCAATTATCCAATAAATATATGTACTCTACATCTATGTTTGCGGTTGCCATTAATTTTTTGTATTGTTTTTTCTTAAAATCGCAAGTTTGTAATTTTTCATCGACAGAGCCGGCAACTTCTTGATGTTTACATTCAATAATGAATAGGATGTTGTTAAGTAATACAAAAATGCTATCATCCGGATACAGACGTTTGGAAATATGTTTTGTCCAATCTATTTCAAGTTTTTTTAAAAAAACAGAATAGAAACTATGCTTTTTATATACTTCGGCAACTTTTTTATTGTAATAAAACACATCGTGGTCAACTACAGAATAATGAGGTTGTTGGCTTAAAAAATTAGACAAATCTGTCTTGCCTTCAAATATTAAGCCGGTGCGGGTGTTTCCACCGCCTTTACTTCCTTTAATCATTTAATTAATCTCCTTAAAGTTTTTTTACATAGTTTTTAATTGCAAATTAGTAATTCATTTATTTTACCACGCTTATCACCTTTACTATTGATTGCTCGGCTTGCTTCAACTCGATTTATATTATAGTTTCTATACAAATCATCAAAGAAATTATCTTCTTCGTTTACATTTTTTGGATCAGAGTTACTTAAAACGATCTTCGCCCCCGACTTGTTTATTTCATCAATAAACTGTGCAAGTCGTATCTGCTCGTTATCATCAAAAGATTCCGAATTATATGATGTAAATGCAGATGTTTCGGAAATAGGACGATAAGGGGGATCAAGATATACGAAAGTATCTTTGTCTATGAACGATTTTGAAAGTGAGTAATCGCCGCAAACAATCGTTACGTTTTGCAATGCTTCATGAATGTTTCGCAAGTTTTCATCATCGCAAATGGTCGGGTTTTTATATGCTCCCATAGGAACGTTAAACTGACCTTTTCTGTTTACTCGGTACAAGCCATTGAAACAAGTTTTGTTCAAAAAAATAAATTGTGCCGCTTTTTCGGTTGATGTTTCTGTCGATAAAGCAGTAGCATTAAATTTTTCTCGAATGTTATAATAGAAATATTTTCTGCCGTTTTCATCCATAGGCAAAAAAGACATTTGCATTTCATCAAGTTTTGCAATCAAGTTATCTACGTCGTTTTTAACGGCTTGATATGCGTTTATAAGTTCTGCGTTTATGTCGCTTATATACAGTTCTTCAAAATCATATTTTGAAAGAATAGAAAATAATAATGCGCCGCCACCTACCATAGGCTCGGCATATTTTGTCAAAGATTTTTCAATGTCAGATGGTAACTTTTTTTCTATTTGCTCTATGAGTTGACTTTTCCCACCTACCCATTTTACAAATGGTTTAAGGATAGTATTTTTTGTTTTCTCATATCGAACAGTTCTTTTATCGATGGGTTTTTCGGCGGTGGACGGAATAATCCACATATTTCCTACCATCATTGCGCCGTCAATACGTTTTTCCGAACATAATATAGCCACTCTTCGTTGTGAAATATCCCATTTTTCGGCAGCTTCTTTTGCTGATATAAAACTAAGCATTTTATCACCTCGAATTTTATAATTATATTATATTCCACATCTCGAATAATAGCAAGCAAAAACGCTACAACTATAAAAAATTTTAAAGATAAACTGTTATATGGGGTGATCACGTCACTAAGGTCGTGCGCTTGTTTTGCTTGCGGTATAAAGACGGGGATACACCAAGTTTCTTTTTAAATATTCTGTTAAACGAGCTTAAACTGTAAAAACCCACGTCGTTGGCGATGGAAAGGGTGGTGAAATTCGTGCTTGTAAGCATATTGCAGGCATATTTCATCTTGTTGTCGAGAAAATATTCCACCAACGTCTTTCCGTAATACTTCTTGAAAAGCTTTGTGAGCATGCTCTGCGAATAGCCCGAAGTTTTGCATAGCTCGGAAATAGTCGTAGTGAAATTAGTCTGTTTTTCGAGTTCCCTCTTGAACTGAATAAACTTCTCGGGCGCTTTCGCCTCGTTTTGCGGTCTAAGCTCCATTCGGTTGAACAGCGTCAAAAGTATAAGGCTCAGCGAGGAGTCGTTTTCATAATGGATAACTTGGGCGATGAGATTTTCCACGAAGTCAAACTCAACGCCGTCGAGTGTGGAAACGGGCGTGCTTTCGCCTTCGGTGAGGCTGTTTGCCGTATTGCTTAGCGGTACAATATCGCTTAAAACCTCTCTTTTGAATGCGATATTAGCCGTTTTGGTTTTTCCGTTGCCTTTCATTGCATACTGATAATGCACGTCGTTAGGGCGGATAAATCTGAAATCGCCTTTATTGAGGACTTCTTTCTTATCATTTATATAATGTTTAACTTGTCCTTCCAGCACGATGAACACTTCGAAGAAGTTGTGATTGTGCGGAAGGGAGCGTGCTTCCGTCCAGATATTGAAGTTGAACGGGCGCTTCGGATCTTTGAATTGTTCCTCGTATTCGAGGAAATAGATGGGTTTCATAAATATATTTTAACATAACGCACTTTATCTGTCAACGGCAAAGCGGTGTTTTGGTGAAAATAAATTACCATAAAAAACAATAAAAATACTAAAATAAGCAAGTGTATTACTAAAAAAGACAAGAATTATATATTGCGATATGTTAAAATATAGCTGACGATATAAACGGAGGGGTATATGAAACGTTTTAAACTCACTGCATTTTTGCTTGCCGGCGCATTATCCGTAACTTGTTTAGTCGGTTGCGGCGGCGGAAACGGGGGCGGCGACAGCTCGTCCTCGCAGACGGAATACACCTTAAAGGCTTCGGATTTTACCGTTGACGGCAAATTTATGACATTTGCCGACGTTCCGCCCGATCCCAACAGTACGGAGGCGATCTCGCTCTACAAAGATCTCGGTTTGGATATATATCTCATGACCGAAGATTACGTTTCTCTTTTGGATCGTTCCACCGGAAAATACAACGCTTCATACAAAAATGCGATACAAAAAGCCGTAGACGCAGGGCTTGAAGTGTGGATAAGAAACTATTATAACGATCCCGATTATTTTCAGCTCGACGAGGTGAAGTCGGGAAATTCCAACTATTCCACGGGTTACAATCTTCAACCGAGAAACTTCACGGACGAATTTAACGGTACCGGCGTAACGGGCTTTTATATGGCGGACGAGGCGTTTATGCACACGTTGAAAGACGTGAGTTACGGCGGGAGTAATTATAGCTCCAAGTTCGCCGCATTCGACCAGTACGAAAAGCTTATCGAGTGGAAAAATACCTATTATCCCGACTTGTTTTGGCACATGAATCACGTTCCGTCGTCGAGCTTCGATCACTATGCTTCTCAGCTGATGGCGGACGAAAAATACGAAGGCGAATACTTCGATTATGCCGATTTCATAAACGCATATATCGACCTCGTTATACGCAAGCTTACAAGCGGCGGAAGAAGCGTCTGCCTCGATAATTATCCTTTCAATACGGTAGTTCCCGACGGCATTTCCGACAGCTATCTCTACGACCTTTTAACTTGCGCCCTCGCAACGAAAAACTATAATGCGACGGCGGAAAAGGGACAGGAAGCGACTTTCGGCATTTGCCTTCAAACGTTCATGAACACTTCTTCAACAGGGAAACTCAGAGATATTACGATGCCCGAAGAAGTTACTTTCCAGATGTACGCCGGCATGGCTTGCGGAGCGGAATTGTTTGAATATTTCCTCTATAATTCCATTCCGGGGGCGGGCATGTACGGAATAATGAACGACAGCGTTGAAAAGAGGATATACGACATAGTAAAAGAGGCGAACGACAGGGCTTTCCCGTTTGCGGACGTCATCCGTGCGTTTGACTGGAAGGGGCTTATCACCTCGGCGGCGGGAACGGAAGCGCAGAGAGATCTTTCAAACGAAAGGGCATTCAATGCGGTTGAAGGTATGACCGCAACCGAAACCGGCGTTTTAAAGACCGTTTCGAGCAGAGTTGACACCGTTGTCGGCTGTTTTGAAAAGGACGGAAAAGACGGGTATATGGTCGTAAACTACACTTCGCCCGTCGTCAAAAAGAGCGATACCGTCAAACTTTCTTTCGACGGCTGCAAAGAGGCGCTCGTCTTTAAAAGCGTCGGCGGAAAGCTTCAAGCAGAGAACGTCAGATTGCTCGACGGCTCTTACCAGATAACCATTCAAAGCGGAGATTGCGCATTTATAATACCGGCATAAGGCACGTTTTATGGAAAAGAACAGAAAGAGGAAAAGAGAATATTCCAATCTTCCGAAAGGTATGCGAAAGGGAGCGTATCTCTTTTGCTATATTCTCGCTATCCCCGCCATTTACGGAATAATCAAATACTTTATAATCAATTCTCAGTCTATCTTAATGGCGTTTTCGGAGGGCGAACTCTTTTCCTCGCCCTTTACCCTCGACCATTTCAAACGCCTTTTTTCGGAATTTGCGTTCGATTCGGTTACGGGAAATCCGGGGCCTATATTCATAGCGACGAAAAACACGCTCGTATATTTCGGCGTGTCGATAGTTCAGCAAACTCTGTCGTATTTCGTCGCATACTTTCTTTATAAAAAGATACCCGGACATTCGGTTTTCAGATTTATACTTTTTCTCCCGGCGGTAATAGCGCCGGTAATTTCCGTTTCGGTCTTTAAAAACCTCATAAGGGTAGAGGGGCCTATATGGAATATATGGGAAAAGCTGACGGGAAACGGTTATGACGACCTTCTCGTCTACGATACCACCGCCACGAAAACCATCGTGGCTTACTGTCTGTTGCAGGGTTTCGGAACGTCGTTTTTAATACTCGTCGGGGCGATGAACAGAATACCCGAAGAGATAATAGAATCGGCAAATCTCGACGGCTGTAAGACTTTCGGGGAATTTATCCACATAATATTTCCGCTCACATGGGGCACTTTCTCGGTATTTTTGCTGCTTACCGTCGCAATGATATTCACTTCGAGCGGACCTATTTTGTACTTTACCAACGGCGGAGCGTACACCTATACGCTCGGTTTCTGGATATTCGACCAGGTCAGGGGCAATTCTACCAACTATCCGGCGGCGATAGGCGTGTTCTTCACGGTTATAGGCATACCCATCGTGCTTATAGTGAGGTTTATAACAAATAAGATAGACACGGAGGTGACTTATTGATGAAAACGGCGGTCACTTCATACGGAAACAAGATAACCGTAAACAAAAAACGTGTTAAGATAAGTGCGGTAAACGTTGTCGCAACCGTCATATTTGCCGTTTACTGCCTCGGGATAATAGTTCCGCTCCTGTACGGTTTCAGCATCTCGTTGCAGACGAGGGCGGAATATATAAATTTCGCATATTTCCCGTCCGTTCCGCAGTTTAAAAACTATATAACGGCGTGGAGAGATCTCGATTCGATGGGCAACAGCGTTCCCGTAATGTTTTTAAACAGCCTTTGGTTTTCATTCGGAACGGTCATCGTAAACGTGCTTTGTTCGGCGTTTACGGGCTACATCGTCGCAAAATATAAATTCCCGGGAAGAAACTTTATCTATTATTTCGCGATAATAACGATGATGATACCCATTATCGGCGCACTGCCCAGTCAGATAAAGTACGTTGCGGCGCTCGGCGGCTATAACAGCCCGCTGTACGTCCTCGTAATGACGCTCGGCGTGGGCGGCTCGTTCATCATCTTTTACAGCACGTTCAAGGGCGTCGATTGGGGCTATGCCGAAGCTGCTTTCATTGACGGTGCGGGGCACTTCACGATATTTTTCAGAATTATGCTTCCGCAGGTCATTGCGCCGATGAGCGCACTCGCCCTTACGGACTTTATAAGCGCATGGGCTAACGTCGAAACGCCGATAATCTTCTTCCCCGACCTTCCGACGCTCGCATCGGGGCTGTTCAATTACGAAACGATAGTTATAAAGCAGGATATTTTCCCGACGTATTACGCAGGGCTTTTCACTTGTATGCTTCCCACCGTACTCTTGTTCGTCATATTCCAGAAAAATCTGATGGACATACAGATAGGCGGCGGATTAAAAGGTTAAAGTTTTTAACACCGTTTTATGCGGTAGATAAAGGAGGACAAATATGAAGGCAAAGATCATTTCTTTTATGCTCGTTGCAATGCTTTCCCTTTCGGCTTTCGTCGGATGCGGCGGCACGGGTAGCGAGAGCGGCGGCGTTATCGACGTCGGCAAGACGGACGCTTATAAAGACCGTGAAAAGAAGATCGATTTCAGTTTTTATTACGGCGGTTACGGCACCGATTGGTTTACCGACGTCGCAATAGACTATATGGAAAACGTCGATAAAGACGTCTATATCCATCTCATTCCCGATTTCGACAATGCGCTCGCCCGCACGAAGATAGATTCGCAGACGGGTGTTTACGATCTCTATCAGATCGGGGTAGACTGTTTTGACAGAGGGCTTGTCTTAGAGTCTTTGGACGACCTTTTAGACTATGACGTCTACGGCGAAACGGGCGTAAAGGTAAGGGACAAGATAGACGCTTTGCAGCTCGATGCCTATAACGAAAACGGGCACTATTATCAGTTGCCGAGAAACCTCGCCACGGGCTTTAACTGGGTTTACAACAAAACTCTTTTGGACAGCGTTTTTGGCGAGGGTGCTTACACCATTCCGAGAACTACGGACGAATTCTTTGAATTCGGAGATACGCTTTTAGATAAAGGCGTATATCTCGCCGCATTCCCGTGCGACAATGCGAGCGGCGGCGACTATACCGTATATTCATATGAAACGTGGTTTGCCCAGATGATGGGTTTCGACGCCTACAATAAGTTTTACGACGGCTATTATCTGAAAGACGGCGAATACGTCATGTCCGAAGCGACCGACAACGCCGCTATAATAGACGCCGTAAAGACCGCTTCCGAAGCGGCTTACGGTGCGGCGGAAAGGCTTGCCACGAAGGGCAACCGCTATATGCACGAGCGCAGCGCCGGTATGGACTTCAAGGCTGTAAACAGAGGTTTTTACGGCGGAAAGATCACGGGTAGCCAAGTCAGATTTGCGTTCACGTTCACGGGCGGTTGGCTCGAAAGCGAAGTTGCGTCCGACCTCAAAGACAATATCGTAAAAGACGAAGAGGCGAGAGCTATTAAGGCGCCCGTCGTCAGCGGAATAATCGAAAAGACGCCCACGATAGATGGCGATGCGACTTTGCGCAAAGTTATAGACTTCGTCGACGGCACCGTTGCCTCCGCACCCGAAGGCGTTTCCGATGAAGATATAGCGGTAATTGCCGACGCAAGAAATATCGTTACCGACCTTTTCTGCGACGCTTTCGTAATTCCCAAGAGGGCGAAAAATAAAGACGAGGTCAAAAAATTCCTCGCATATCTCGTTTCGGACAGAGCGCAGAAGATAGCCGCAAAGGCGACGAAGGGCATAAGCGTTTTGCCATACGGCTACGTTCCGACGGCGGAAGATATGGGCTTTGAGATAAGCGGCTACACGAAGAGCGTAAACGAAATAAGCAGAGGGGCAAATATATCCGACTGGGCGAAGAAGAACAGCGCTTTCAAAAAGTATATGAATTTAAGCTGGTATTACGACGCTTCCGGCTCGGGCGGAACGCTCACTTACGCATTCTTCACGGGTAAGGCGACCCCCGTTTCCAAGATAAACGCTTCCACGAAAGAACACTATGCGAGAACGTGGGAAACCGATTTCAAAAACTACCTTAACTGGACAAAATAATTGATAGAAATATCAGGAGGAAAATATGAAAAACAGTAAGAAGCTTTTGACCGCAATGCTTGCCGTCGCCGCCGTTTCCACGGCGTTTGCGGCAACGAGTTGCGGCGACGAATCTCTGGTCGAGAAGAAAGTCGACCTTTCGCTGTCCGAACAGTTCGAGGACGGCGCTCAGTTCGAGTACGACGGACGTGAAGTCACATTCCCCGACGCCGTCGCCGTCGACGAGGACGGAAACGTCGTATCCTACGACGTAATGTATGCGGTTATCGATTCCGAGGGCAACAGAAAGGAGAGTACGTTCGCATCTTTCGACCTCGGCATAGGCGATTATACGTTTGAATACTCATACGGCAAAGCCACTTTAAAGCGCACTTTCAGCGTTGTCGATACCACTCCCCCCGAAAT
>CACXDQ010000120.1 GCA_902766475.1 uncultured Eubacteriales bacterium | reverse complement strand
TTCTCTTCCGGAAGGGGGATAGTATCGAGAATTACGAGTTTCGTAATATGCGAATTCTTTATCCTCTCTATTGCGGGGCCGCTCAGAACGGCGTGGGTGCAGCAAGCGTAAATTTCCTTAGCGCCGTTGTTGTAGAGCGCTTCTGCGCCCTGACAAATGGTACCTGCGGTATCGATCATATCGTCGACCATAAGGCACTTCTTGCCGCTTACGTCGCCGATAATGTTCATTACTTCGACCTGATTTGCCTTAGGTCTTCTCTTATCCACGATAGCCATGGGGCAATTTAATTTCGTGGCGACGTTTCTCGCCCTCGAAACGGAGCCCATGTCGGGAGAAACGACCATGAAATCATCATCCACTCTGTCTTTGAAGTATTTATAGAGGAGCGGGCCGCCCAAAAGATGGTCGAGCGGAATATCGAAAAAGCCCTGTATCTGTGCGGCGTGAAGGTCCATAGTAAGAACTCTGTCCGCACCGGCGGAAGTGATGATGTCCGCAACGAGCTTTGCGGTTATGGGATCTCTCGAACGGGCTTTTCTGTCCTGTCTTGCATACCCGAAATAGGGTATAACTGCGGTTATTCTGCCGGCGGACGCCCTCTTTGCGGCGTCTATCATAATGAGAAGCTCCATAAGGTTTTCGTTGACGGGTGCGCAAGTAGATTGAATTATGAACACGTCTCTGCCTCTGACCGTTTCCGAAATATGTACGCTCGTTTCGCCGTCGCTGAAATGTCCTACCTCTATTTCGCTGAGCGGAATTCCGAGTTCTGCGGCGATAGACTCTGCCAAAGCTCTGTTTGAATTACCGGTAAAAAGCTTGATTTCGGTACTGTTGGTTATCATGACTTCCTCCAAATAATTAGTAAGGGATAAAGGCGCAAGCGTTTTTAAACGGCAAGTTTAAAAACGCAACTTAACCCTCAACGCCTTATCCACATAATATTATATAAAATTGCCGCAAATTTAGCAAGCAAAAATTATACCGTTTTTATATTTTATCACTTTCTTCTTGTCTTAAAGAAGTTTTTTACCGTTTCCGAACACTGCTCTTCCATAACGCCGCCCTCATAGTCGGTAACGTGGTTTAAGCCGCTTTCGGATAAAATGTTGAATTTACTTACTACGCCGCCGCCCTTTTTCTCGTATGCGCCGAAGTAAACCTTTTTAATGCGTGAATTGACTATTGCCCCGGCGCACATTGCGCAAGGTTCGAGCGTAACGTATATATCGGCGCCGTCGAGCCGCCAATCTCCGAGTTTTCTGCAAGCCTTTTCTATTGCGAGGATCTCGGCGTGGGCGGTGGAAAGGCGCTTCGTCTGGCGCTTGTTGAACGCTTTTGAAATCACTTTCCCGTCCTTTACGATGACGCAGCCTATCGGAACTTCCTCATTTAATTCGGCTTTTTCCGCCTCTTTCAAGGCGAGCTTCATAAACTTTATCTTCTCTTCCATTTTTATTTGTGATATTCGCTTCCGTTTATTATCGAAAACGCCCTGTAAATCTGTTCCGCCGCCATAACCCTCATAAGCGTATGGGGAAACGTCATATCCGAAAAGGAAATTTTGTCCTTGCATTTAGCTTTGAGCGCCTCGTCTATCCCGTAGCTGCCGCCTATCAGAAAACAGATCTCGCCCACGCCTCCGTCCGCATTTTTGCGTATGAAATCGGCAAGCCCTTCGGACGATATTTTTCTTCCCTCGACGGCGAGAGCGACGGGATAACCCTTTATCGCCTTTTCCATTCTCTCCGCTTCCGTCCGCATTATCTTGTTTGCAACCGCCGCATCGACCTTGTCGAAATTCTCTTCCCGTATCTCTTCAATTTTGAAATCGCAGTATCTCGACAGCCGCTTTGAATATTCGGCTATCGCCTCGGCAAAGTATTTTTCCTTTACCTTCCCTACCGCTATGAGTTTTATTTTTATCATAATATATACTTTCAAGATATATACTTTCAAGCGAAGAGCGCCGCTATCCACAAGAAAAGGCAAGCCGTTATGCCGAATACCGCAAACAGTAAAAACCTCTTCAAGACGAGCCAGCCCGCCGCAAAAGTCGGCTTGTTGTCGTCGCTCTTTTTAAGCATAAGCACGAAAAACGCAACGGCGCATATAACGCCGACGA
>CACXDQ010000119.1 GCA_902766475.1 uncultured Eubacteriales bacterium | reverse complement strand
TCAAAATATAACTTTTAGAATTATTCTAAAAATATAACTGTTTGCTATGCAAACAATATCACTTTACTTAAAACTTAATTTATGCTAGCTACTCTTTTACAATGTTTAAGAAATCCCTAGGGGACACGCACTTTTCTCCGCCGTTTTTATATGCTTTTTTCACGGTATTTTACGGGCGGTCGGATAATATAATTTACCGTGAGGAAAACTTAGTTTATGGGCGTTTTTTCAAGGCGTTTATCTATTGCGATAAAAGCCGTCGTCGCCGTTATATCGTGCTTGGCGGCGCTGTTATTGTCGCTTAAATATGTTGAAACTTTCGGCAAAAATCTTACCGAAACGGGTAAGTTTATAACGACCTTTTCAGCCCTGTTTTTATCCCTTTTATTCGCCGTTATAGCCGTCGTTTCGCTTCCCGAAAACATGGGCGGGATATATAGGGCGGCAATGAGCCTTATATTTTTATTCGACGTGTCGGCGTCGCTCTTCTATTTTGCAAAAATATCAGGTATAATCGATAAATTTGACAGTATAGAAGAGCTAAGAACATTCGTTTCCGGCTACGGCAAATACGCCGTTCCGGCATTTATTTTGTTGCAGTTTGCCGAGGCGACGGTGCTTCCCGTACCGGGCATTTTCGTGATCGGTGCGGGCGTCGCTCTGTTCGGTGAAATACGAGGTGCGATATACAGCTATATCGGAATAATTTCCGCCTCTTATTTTTCTTTTTTTATTGGCAGAAAACTCGGCAAGAAAGCGGTCGGGAAAGTAGTGGGCGAGAAAAATCTCGAAAAGTGGCTTTCGCTTATAAAGGGTAAGGACAAGGCACTGTTATCGTTCATGTTTTTGTTTCCGTTCTTTCCCGACGACGTGCTTTGCTTTGTGTCGGGGCTGACGAATATGAGCTTTCGCTTTTATGCCGTAATGATAGCGGTAACGAGGGCGGCGTCAGTCGTGTTCACGGCATTTTCGGTCGGCGGAAAGACGTTGCCGCTCAATACCGTTTGGGGCGGAATAAGCTGGGCGCTGTTCTTTGTATTTACGGCAATACTCAGCGTTACGATCTATAAAAAGGGCGACAGAATAGAGGAGTTTTTCAAAAGACTTAAAAAGAAAAGAAGATAAGTTTTGAAAACCCGTATAAAAAACTTGAAAAATAGTTCGATATATGATAAAATCATATAGATAAAATTTTGAAGGTGTTAAAATGGTCGACGGAAAACTTCTTATCGAAAAACTTTTGGTCTATGCAAAACATTTTCTGTACTTGAACGAGCTTGACGAGGTGTATATAAGAAACACATTGCTCGTCCATTTCAAGTTGCAAAGCCCCATGGCGAAAGTACCCGAACTCGATTATATCTCGCATATGACCGTCCCCGACGTCCTCTTTCACGAGATTGAGGACTATGCGATGGAAAACAGTATTGCCGACGACAAGACGCAGGCAAATCTCTTCGCCGCATTTATTATGGGCTCTCTTACTCAAAAGCCGGCGGAGATAAACCAATATTTCAAGAACGTCCGTGAAAAGATGGGCGCTCAGGCGGCGTGCGATTATCTCTATTCGATAAGCGTAATGAACAATTATGTCCAAAAGACGGCGATAGGCAAAAACATCAAGTGGACGTATAAAGACGGCAACAACAATCTCGAAATAACCATAAATTTAAGCAAGCCCGAAAAGGACAACAAGGATATCGCAAAGCTTGCGGCGATGGCGGGCAAGCCCACCGATAAATATCCCAAATGCGCTCTTTGCCACGAAAACGAAGGTTTTCTCGGCAATTATACTCAACCGCCGAGGGCAAATCTCCGTGCCGTGCCGATAGAGCTATATAAAAACGCAACTTCCGAAGAGGACAAGGATAAAAAGGAAACGTGGTATATCCAGTATTCTCCTTACGCCTATTTCGAAGAGCATTGCATAGTTTTCAATAAGGAACACAAACCCATGCAGATGGGCGAGGGAACGGTAAACAGATTGCTCGATTTCGTCGAGCTTTTCCCCAACTATTTCATAGGCAGCAATTCCGATTTGCCGATAGTTGGCGGCTCGATACTCAATCACGAACATTATCAGGGCGGCAAACACCTCATGCCCATGCACTTTGCAAAGGCGCTGAGAACGCTCTCTTGCGAAAAGCACCCCGACGTTGAGATAAGTATTCTCGATTGGTACAATTCCGTAATAAGGCTCGTCGGCTACAACAGGGCGAGCGTTGCGGCGCTCGGCACCGAGATAATAGAGGCTTGGAAGGGCTATGCCGACGAAACGGTCAGCATAGTAAACAACGAGACCGATCCCGAAACGCAAGAGAAAAAAAGGCACAATACTTGCACGGTCGTTGCGAGAATGATCGACAGCGGCAGATATTGTCTTGAAATAATTTTGAGAAACAACTACACGTCGAACAAATACCCCGACGGCGTGTTCCACGCTCATCCCGAATATCACAATATCAAGAAAGAGGGTATAGGTCTTATCGAGGCGATGGGCTTGTATATCCTTCCCGGAAGGCTTAAAAAACAGCTCGAAACAATTTCTTCCATACTTTGCAAGGAAGAGAAGTTCGACTATAAAGAGGGCGATCCCATGTACGTCCACAAGGAGATGGTGGAGAGGCTCTTAGCCGAAAACCCCAACGTTTCCGACAGAAAGACGGCTGACGAAAAGGTGAGAAATTACGTCAACAAAACGTGCGTAGCCATTCTCGACAACACCTCTGTTTTCAAAAAAGACGACGAGGGAAACAGGGCGTTCGACAGATTTTTGACGAGCGTTGACATCAAGTGAAATATTATATAAATTTTTGCTACAAAAAGACACGATATATCGTGTCTTTTTAATTGCTATTTTTCGTAAATTAGTATATAATAATGTCGAAATTTAAAATGGAGGAGTTTTATGAATAAAATCGAACTACTCAAAACTCGTAGAACCAAACTTCTCGGCTCAGGAAGCGAAATCAGAGGAAAAATATCCGAAATCGTCGACGAAAACAGTTTCGTAGAACTTGATTCATACAGTTTTTCTCACAATGACTTTTACGATGAGGACGCAGATGGCGAGGGCGTCGTTACCGGTTATGCAACCATAAGCGATATGCCCGTCTACATCGTCGCTCAGAACGTAAAGGTTTTAAACGGCGGCGTAAGCAAGGCAAATTGCGCCAAGATAAGAAAATGTCTTGACAGAGCGTACAATACCCAAAGCCCCGTCGTCTATCTCTTTGACTCTCTCGGCGTTACCGTCGGTGAGGGCGTAAACGTTTTGGAGGGCATAGCGGACGTTATCTCCGCTTCGTGCGAACTCAAAGGCGAAGTTCCTCAGTTCTCCGTCGTTTTAGGTGAGCTTTACGGCTCGTTCGCAATTCTCGCCGCCAATGCCGACTACAACTTTATGCTCGGAGGAAGCTGCGTTTCTTACGCAAGCCCTCTCGTCATCTCGGCGGCTTCGGGCAAAAACCTCAAAAAAGAAGAGGTTGCCGGCGCCGCTAACGGCGCAAACGGGCTTACGACTTTCACTGTCGAAAGCGTTGCCGAGGTAAGGGAAAAGATCGTAGATATAATGAACGTTCTTCCCGCATTTTCAGGCGAGGTGAACGACACCGACGACGACCTCAACAGAGTTTCCGAAAACCTCAACGATAAATTCTGCCCCAAGTGCATTGTGAAAGCCGTGTTCGACGACGGAAAATTTATCGAGATGGGAGCTACTTATTGCCCCGAGGTAAAGACGGGCATAGGCAGAATAGGCGGAATAAGCGTTGCGGCGATAATCTTCGGCGGCGAAGAAAAGGGCGTTGAACTCACTCTTGAAAACGTGTTGAAGTTAAAGGAATTCGCCAACTATTCGGCGGACAATTCACTTCCGCTCGTAACTTTCGTGAACACGCTCGGCATAAAAGCCGACCTTAAAACCAATTCCACACCCGTACTCAAAGAGATAGCAAATCTTGTCGCCGCTTTAAAATGCAACGACAGATTGTCTGTCGTAAGCGGCAAGGCGATAGGTCTCGGCTATTCTTTGTTTGCGGCTAAATCTCTCGGTGTAGACTATTCTTTTGCGTTTGCGAACGCAAAGATAGCTCTCTTCGACGGCAAGGCATCTTCCGTTGCGTTCGGAGAAGTGAGAGAGGATAAGATGGCGGAACTTGAAGCGAAGTATGCCGACGAAGCGGCAGATCCGATCAACGCCGCAAAGAACGGTTATATAGACAACATTATCGAACCGCAGTTCGTCCGTCAGTACCTCGTGTCGGCGCTTCAGATGATTGTCGGCTAAGGCGGTGTCTATGATAGGTTTTTTGAATAACTTACTTGAACAGCAGTTGCCCCCCGGAGGCAGATATATCGGGATAGGCGAGGCGCTTGTAGACGGCTTGATAGGTTTTGCCGTGGTATTTCTCGGCATAGCTATTTTGGTCGGCGTAGTCTGGCTCATCGGCTTTATTATGAAGAAGTTCGACGAGAAGAAAGCGGCTAAAACGGCGGCTCCCATAAAGACCGAAGAGAAAGCCGCACCCGTCGCAATAAGCGAAGAGGACGATGAAGAACTCGTTGCGGTAATTACAGCCGCTATTGCAGCCGTCTATGAAAAAGAGGGCGCAAAGTGCGAATTCGTCGTCAGAAAAATCAAGAGAATATAATTTTAAAGGAGATAAAATCATGCGTAATTTCGTAGTTACCGTAAACGGAAAACAATATAGCGTCGGCGTTGAAGAAGTCGGCGCAACCCAGACCGCCGCTCCCGTAGCGGCTCAGCCCGCAGCCGCACCCGTCGCCGCAAAACCGGCGGCTCCCGCAGCGGCTAAAAACGGCACTCCCGTCAAATCGCCTTTCCCCGGCCTTGTCAAAAACCTTTTGGTTGCCGAAGGCGCAACGGTCAAAAAGGATCAGCCCATTCTTGTTTTGGAAGCAATGAAGATGGATAACGACATCACCGCTCCTTGCGACGGCGTCGTTTCCTTCAACGTTACAAAGGGCGCCAATGTCGAATCAGACGCAGTCCTCGCCGTTATAGCGTAATTAAAACGGAGGGCTTATGTCTTACAATTTGCTTTTAAACGTCGGCGAGATTTTCAAGGGACTTTACGAGCAGATGGGCTTTATGAACGGAACGTGGGAAAACTACGTCATGCTCATAATATCGTTCGTTCTGTTCTATCTTGCGATAGTCAAGAAGTTCGAGCCTCTTCTTCTTTTGCCGATAGCTTTCGGTATGTTTATCGTAAACATTCCGGGAGCGTACAGAATAGTATGGGGCGTTTACGGTGAAGGCGCTCATACATACGACAACGTTATACCCGAAACGAGAGGGCTACTTTGGTATCTCTTCTACGGCGTTGAACACGTTATCTATCCGCCGCTTATCTTCCTCGGCATCGGCGCAATGACGGATTTCGGTCCGCTCATCTCCAACCCGAAGAGCATGTTTATAGGTGCGGCGGCACAGCTCGGCATATTTATCGCTCTCGTTCTTGCGGTAGTTTTGGGCTTCGACCTTGCTGCTGCGGCTTCCATTGCGATAATCGGCGGTGCGGACGGCCCTACGGCTATTTACGTCACGCAGACGATGAGCAAGTACACCAACGAACAGCTCTTGTCCGCAATAGCGATAGCGGCTTATTCTTACATGGCTTTGATACCCATTATCCAAAAGCCCATAATGAGGCTTTTGACCACAAAGAAGGAAAGAGCCATAAAGATGAAACAGCTCAGAAAGGTAAGCAAGCTCGAGAAGATAATTTTCCCGATAGCGGTAACGCTCGTAGTGGGTATTCTCCTTCCCGACGCAATGCCCCTTCTCGGAATGCTCATGCTCGGCAACCTTTTAAAAGAGAGCGGCGTGACCGAAAGGCTTTCTTCTCAGGCGCAGAACGGGCTTATGAACACCATAACCATTTTCCTCGGCGTCTGTGTAGGAAGCAAGGCTTACGGCTCGGTATTCCTCGATCTCAGCACTCTTAAAATAATAGCTCTCGGTCTGTTTGCGTTCGTATTCGGCACGGTGGGCGGTCTTTTGATGGCGAAGATAATGTGCAAGCTCTCGAAAGGCAATATTAACCCTCTCATCGGCTCGGCGGGCGTTTCCGCTGTTCCGATGGCGGCTCGTATTTCCGAGGACGTCGGCAGAGAAACGGATCCCAACAACCACTTGCTCATGCACGCAATGGGCCCCAACGTGGCGGGCGTAATAGGCTCTGCAATAGCGGCGGGCTTCCTCATCTCATTGTTCTGATAATTAGAGGTCAATATTATGGAAAATAACAACAACAATAAAAGAAAAGTTTTGATTACCGATACCATTCTCCGTGACGCCCATCAATCTCAGGCGGCTACGAGAATGACTTTGGAGCAGATGCTCCCCGTCCTCGATCAGCTCGACGAGGTAGGGTATTATTCTCTCGAAGCTTGGGGCGGCGCTACGTTCGATTCTTGTTTAAGGTTTTTGAACGAAGACCCGTGGGAAAGGCTCCGCATACTTAAAAGCCACTTGAAAAAGACTCCTATCCAAATGCTTCTCCGTGGACAAAACCTCTTGGGATATAAGCATTATTCGGACGACGTCGTAGAGAAATTCGTGGAATATTCCATTAAAAACGGCGTCAGCATAGTAAGGGTGTTCGACGCACTGAACGACGCAAGAAACCTTGAAACGGCAATTAAGGCGATCAAGAAATACGGTGGAATTTGCGAGGCTGCCATTTCTTATACGACAAGCCCCGTCCACACCAACGAATATTTCGTCAAGCTTGCCAAACAGTTAGAGGGCATGGGCGCAGACAATATCTGTATAAAGGATATGGCAAACCTTCTTCTTCCTTATACGGCATACGAGCTTGTTAAATCTTTGAAAGCAGTATTGAAACCGCAGACGAAAGTTCACCTTCACACCCACAATACGACCGGTACGGGCGATATGGTCCTCTTAAAGGCTATCGAAGCGGGCTGCGATATAGTCGACACGGCGCTTTCGGCGCTCGGCAACGGCACGTCCAACCCGGCGACCGAGCCGCTCGTCGCAACTCTTCAAGGTACTCAGTACGATACGGGCATAGACATTAAAAAGCTCGTTCCCATAAACAACCACTTCAAAAAGGTTGCGGACGAACTCGAAAAGGCGGGCTCGTTAAACCCCAACGTAAGAAAGGTAAATATCAATACTCTTATATATCAGGTTCCGGGCGGAATGCTTTCAAACCTCATGAATCAGCTTAAACAGCAAGGTAAGCTCGATAAGCTCGACGAGGTTTTGGCGGAAGTCCCCAGCGTCAGAAAAGATTGCGGTTATCCGCCGCTCGTAACTCCTTCGAGCCAGATAGTAGGCACGCAAGCGGTATTAAACGTCGTAAACGGAGAGAGATACAAGATGGTCACGAAGGAATTCAAAAACCTCTTGAAGGGCGAATACGGTCAGCTTCCGGCACCGTGCGATCCCGAAATCGTCAAGAAAGTAGTGGGCGACGAAAAGATAATAACTTGCCGTCCGGCAGATCTTATCGCTCCCGAATACGAGAAGTATAAAGAAGAGATAAAAGAGTATTACACGCAGGAAGAGGACGTCCTCTCCTATGCGCTCTTCAATGAAGTTGCACTCAACTTCTTTAAATGGCGTCTTGCCAAAAACGCCGCAGTCGATAAGGATATGGCGGAGAAAAACGGCGGAGTTTATCCCGTATGAGGATACTCGTCGCCAACGATGATGGAATTTCAAGCGAGGGCGTAAAAGCTCTCGCTGAGGTTTTATCAAAGGACAACGAAATAATTGTCGTGGCACCCGACGGAAACCGTTCGGGCTTTTCTCATTCTTTGACCATCGGCAGGGAATTGTTTTTTAAAGAAGTTAAAATATCAGACAAATTCAAAGCTTTTTCGTTGAGCGGCACCCCGGCGGACTGCGTAAAATTCGCCACGCATAAGTTTTCCGATTTTAAGTTCGACCTCGTGTGTTCGGGCATAAACCACGGCAACAATTTAGGCAGCGACACGGCGTATTCCGGCACGGTTGCGGCAGGGCTTGAAGCCAATTATCTCGGGCTTCCGGCGATAGCTTTTTCAAACATTGCCCAAAATGGGTGGATGTTTGACGAAACGGCTAAAATAGTAGACAAGCTTTTTAAAAAGCTCGTCGAACTTTCCTCGACGGAATATACGGTAAACGTAAATATCCCAAACCTCAGATGCGAGGAGATAAAAGGCGTTAAATTCGCTCATCTCGGCGTGCAGAAGTATTCGGATTATTACGAGCAAACTTCGGGCGGCGGCTACGTCTTAAAGGGAGAAATGCTTACCGACGGCGTTCATCCCGAGTGCGACGTCGCATTGTCCGTTACGGGCTACGTCACGGTAACGCCAATCTCTTTCAACAGGACGGATTTTGCCACAATAAAGAAATTTGAAGGTACAGAGTTAAAATTATGAAAGTTGTCGTTATAGGCGGCGGACCTGCCGGCATGATCTCGGCGTATTTCGGCGCTAAGCTCGGAAACGAGGTCATACTCGTCGAAAAAAACGAGAAGCTCGGCAAAAAACTTTATATTACGGGCAAGGGCAGATGCAACGTTACCAACGATTGCGACGTGGACGAATTTTTGTCGAACGTCGTCAGCAACCCGAGGTTTTTAAACGGTGCCGCAAGGCGATTTCCGCCCGAAAAGTTTATGGATTTTCTCGAAGAGAAACAGCAATTAAAGGTAGAAAGGGGCAACAGAGTTTACCCTTCGTCCGACAAGGCGAGCGATATTACAAAGGCGCTTGAAAATCATTTGAAAGACGTCGGAGTAGAGGTAAGATTAAACGAAGAAGTAAAGGAGATATGCGCCGAAAACGGCAATGTAAACGCCGTTATAACAAGCAAAGAGAGCATAGATTGCGATAGAGTTATAGTATGCACGGGCGGTATAAGTTATCCGTCTACGGGCAGTACGGGCGACGGCTATATATTTGCCAAGTCTTTCGGACATAAAGTTGTTCAGCCCGTTGCGGCGCTTTGCGGAATAGAGCTTAAAGGCTCGTTTTTCAAGCCGTTACAGGGCGTTTCGCTCAAAAACGTCGAACTTACGGCTTATCAAGGCGATAAAAAGCTCTTTTCTCAGTTCGGGGAAATGCTGTTTACTCACTTCGGGATTTCCGGACCTATCGTCCTTACGACTTCGAGTTATATAAACAGGCTCGATTTAAAAACGGTAAAACTTTCTCTCGACTTAAAGCCGGCGCTTTCGGAAGAGCAGCTCGACGCAAGGATATTGAGAGATTTTGAAAAATATAAAAACAAGCTCGTCAGAAATTCGCTCGATGATCTGCTTTTGAAAAGCCTTATCCCCGTTGTGATAGAAACATCGGGGATAGACGGCGACAAGAAGAACAGCGAGTTTTCAAAAGCGGACAGAAAAAAGCTCGCAACTGCGATAAAAAATCTTACGATGTATCCTTCATCGCTCCGTTCGGTAGAAGAGGGAATTATCACATCGGGCGGCGTAGACGTCAGCGAGATAAACCCAAAGACGATGGAGAGCAAGCTCGTGAACGGTCTTTATTTTGCCGGCGAAGTTTTGGACGTCGACGCACTTACGGGCGGTTTCAATATAACTGTTGCGGCATGTACGGCGTATTGCGCCGGAAATGCGCAGATGATCAAATAAGGAGAAGTATATGATAAACATCGCATTGGACGGACCTGCCGGAAGCGGCAAAAGTACCGTTGCAAAAACAATTTCGAAAAAACTCGATATTCTCTATCTCGACACGGGCGCAATGTACCGTGCTTGCGGTCTTAAATGCTTAAATGAGGGCGTAGACGTAAAGGATGCGGAAAACGTCGAGAAAGTTATAAAGGATATCGATCTTAAAATATACTATAAAGACGGAGCGCAAGTAACTTGCCTCGACGGAAAAGACGTTTCAACGGACATCAGAAAACCCGAAGTTTCCATGCTTGCTTCCACGGTATCGGCTCATAGGTCGGTAAGGTTGAAAATGGTTGAAATGCAGAGGGAAATAGCTTCGTCTACCGATTGCGTTTTAGACGGCAGAGATATAGGCTCTTACGTCCTTCCGAACGCAAAATACAAGTTTTACGTTACCGCCGACAGCAAGGTAAGGGCGGAAAGGCGCTATAAAGAACTTATCGAGAGGGGCGAAAAGGTAGATTTCGACGCCCTTCATCAAGAGATAATTCAAAGAGATTATAACGACAGTCACAGAGATTTCGCACCCCTCGTTCAAGCCGAGGACGCAATACTCGTCGACACTTCGTACATGACGGTCGAAGAGGTCGTCGATAAGATAATTTCGTATATCAAAGAGGGTTGAAATGTGGTTTTATAAGTTTTGTAAAGTTTTTACGATGGCTTTCTATAATCTTTTTTATCCACATAAAGTCATCGGCAAAGAAAATTTACCCAAGGATAAAAATTATATCTTTATTTGTAACCATTACGGCAAGATAGATATTATCGTCGTTTCCGAACTGTTTAAAAGGCGCCCTTATTTTCTCGCCAAAAAGGAAATGATGAAAGGAAAATTGATGTCGAAGATAATGCGTGCTTACGGCCTTATCCCCGTAGATAGGGGAAGAGCCGACATAGCGGCGCTCAAAGAGTGTTTTGCCGGGCTTAAAAAAGGCGAAAACCTCATTATTTTTCCCGAGGGAACGAGAAATAAACATTCGGAAGAACTTCTCAAATTGAACGGCGGCGCAAGCATGATAGCGTTTAAAAGCGGAGTGCAGATAGTCCCCGCCGTTATGTATAAGCACTTCAAAATGTTCAAAAAAAATTATCTCTATATAGGCAAGCCATTCGATTATTCGGAATATAAAGGGCAGAAGCTCACTTCCGAGCTTTCGGAAGAACTCGTCGAGATAATGCGCCTTAAAATGGAAGAGTGCAGAAAAGATGTCAAAGAGATAGTAGAGGGCAAAAACTGAATGGAAGTTATACTTGCTAAAAACAGCGGTTTTTGTCCGGGCGTAAAGAGAGCTGTCGATACGGCAAAGTCGGTTTACGGAAAAGACGTGTGTATATTAGGCGAGATAATACACAATAAGACCGTAACTTCGGAGATAGCTAAACTCGGCACGATAACGGTAGACGGGGTAGACGATATTCCGGGTGGTGTAAAGACGGTCATAATTCGTTCTCACGGCGTCGGAAAGGATACGTTGAAAACTCTCGAAGAGCGTGGGTATGAGGTTATAAACTGTACTTGCCCGTTCGTAATTAAGACGCAGAAGATAGTTGAAGAATATCACGGCAAGGGCTACACGATAGTTATCGCAGGGGAAAAGAGCCATCCCGAAGTCGTCGGGCTTAACGGTTGGTGCGAAAATTCCGCTGTCGTCATCGATGAAGATTACGAAAAAATAGATTTTGACAAGTACGAAAAAGTGTGCTTGGTGGCGCAGACGACCTATTCTATTGAAAAATTGAATAGAATTTTGCAATTTTTTGAAAAAAGGCTCGTTAAAACGTTTGATTTTTTCCAAACAATATGTTATACTACAAAAGAGCGTCAAGAAGAGGCAGAAATTTTGTCAAAAACCTGTGATGCAATGGTTGTAGTCGGTGGCACTAATAGTAGCAATACTAAGAAACTGATGAGAATTTGTCAAGGAAATTGCAAGAACGTCTATTTCATTTCAAATCCTGATGAGCTCGAATACAAAAAATTAAGTAAATTTAAAAAGGTAGGTATTGTTGCCGGCGCATCGACGCCAAACGAACAATCAATGGAGGTTTTTTCGAATATGGAAGAAATTACAGAAGTAAAAAGTCCTAATGCAATGGAAGAAGCTATGACCGCTATGGACGATGAGCAACTCAAGTTCAGAAGAGGTCAGAAAGTCGTAGCGACTATTTCATCGGCTACCGATGACGGTTTGATGTTGTACATCAACAACACTAAGAAAGAGATAACTCTCCCCGCCAACGAAGTCGATTGCGAAAATTATGACAAAGCCGATTTTGCGGATAAGATCGGCGAAGAGATCGAAGTCATGATTGTTGGACTTAACCCCGTTGCGTTGTCCCAGAAGGCTATCAGGGCGCAGAAAGAGGAAGAAGAAGTTATCGCTAAGATAAAGAACGGCGAGATTTTCACCGTAACTATCGACGGCACGAACAAGGGCGGCTTGACTGGCAGGCTCGGTTCTTACGAAGTATTCGTTCCCTCGTCTCAGATAAGAATAGGTTTTGTTAAAGACCTTGAAAAATATAAGGGCAAAACCCTTCGTCTTAAAGCCGAAAAGGTTGACGAAGGCAGAAGAAAGCAGATCGTCGGCTCGCAGAGAGTTATCCTCGAAGCCGAAAAAGCCGAGAGAGATGCAGCTAAGGCGGCTAAGGAAGAGGCATTCTTTAACTCTATCAACGAAGGCGACGTCGTAACCGGTAAGGTCGTAAGATTTGCGGCATTCGGCGCATTCGTAGAAGTAAACGGCTTCGATTGCCTCGCTCACATCTCCGATCTTTCGTGGACGAACGCTAAAACTCCTGCCGAAGTTCTTGAAATCGGTAAGGAATATGAATTTAAAGTTTTGAAGTGCGACCGTGAAACCAAAAAAGTTTCTCTCGGTTATAAACAGCTTCAACCCAAGCCGTGGCAACTTGCCGGCGATAAATACGCTATCGGCGAAACCATCAAAGGTAAAGTCGTAAGAATAGTCAGCTTTGGCGCATTCGTTGAAGTCGAAAAAGGTATCGACGGTCTTGTACACGTTTCTCAGATCTCGCATGAATGGCTTGAAAACCCGACTTCCGTATTGAAAGTAGGCGACGAAGTTGAAGCCAAGATCATGGATATGGACGTCGAGAAAGAGAAGATGACTCTTTCTATCAAGGCTCTTACTCCCGCTCCGGAAGGCGCTCAAAGACCGAGAAGAGAGAGAAAGGCTGAGGAAAACGCCGAGGAAGGCGCAACCGAAGAAAAGCCGAGAAGACAGAGAAAAGAAAAACCCGCTGACGACGGCGAGCCCAGAGAATGGACCGAAGGTGGCGTAGGCGGCGTATCTCTTGCAGATCTTATCAACAATAACTGATCAATTTAAATATTATTTAAGGGAGTTGTGTAAACGGCTCCCTTCTTATTTGCATTTTTTGAGGTTATAATGATTTTATACTATATAAGACACGGAGATCCGATATACGACCCCGACAGCTTGACGGAACTCGGTCATAAACAAGCCGAGGCACTTGCAAAGAGGTTTGCCCTTTACGGCTTAGACGAAATTTACTGTTCTACATCAAACAGAGCTATACAGACGGCAGAGCCGACTTGCCGCAAGCTCGGCAAAGAGATGACCCTTGTCGATTGGGCTAACGAATCGCATGCATGGGAACGCTTTACCGTTGCTGTTCCTGACGGCAAGAGAGAGTGGTTATGCGTCAATAACGAAAGCGTTATTAAGCTCAACTCAAAAGAAGTTGCCGATCTCG
>CACXDQ010000118.1 GCA_902766475.1 uncultured Eubacteriales bacterium | reverse complement strand
TCTCCGCTTACGGGAACGGTATGTCCGAAAGTTCCCGCATAGCCGTTGATTCTCGGCGCGATACCGAGCATTACCATTTCACCGTTTTCCATTATCTTGTCGGTAGCGGTAGGCACGACTGCGTTGGAACGAACGCCGCTACCCACAATCGTTTGATACGCAAAACTGTTTGCGCCGTTTGCACGGCAAACCGCTTCGCCCGCCGCCGCAACTTCGTATTCCTTATTGCCGGCTTTAACCTTTTCAGCCATAGCCTTGTACGCTTTATAGCAAAGTTGCGTCGCCTTTCTCGCCTGTTCCACTTCCCAGTCGCTTTTTACGTAGCGGAATTTTAAGTAGTCGTCCGTTAAATCGACTACTTCACAACCTTCAAACCCTTTCACCAAGTCCTGATGCACCGCGTAAGGCATATCGTTCGTGCCGATAAGCCCCACTCTTTTTACGGGGAATTTAGCGTTAAGTTCCGCAAAGAGTTCGGGGAAACCGATTATCGTCGCAAGCGGATATTCTTCGTCCGGAACCATAAACACCTTAAAGCAACGGGTGTCGTGGATAGCCGACGACTGTTTCGCAAACGGCTCGCTCTCCGGTCCGCCGAGTAGCATCGTCGTTCCGTCTCTGCCGACAAGCACCGCACCTTTTTCAAACTGTCCTACCCAGCCGGTCAGATACCAGCCGTTAGCGACGTTTAATTCGTCGAAGTAGATTACAGCTATATCGACATTCTTATCGTTTAAGAGTTTAACTACTTTCGCAATTCTGTTCTTTGTTTCCTGTTCGTTGTAATAAGCCATATTTTTGCTCCTTTTTTATTTATTATTTATTTATGCTTTCCACTCGAATTCGTCAAGAGGATACATAGGTCTCATAATTTTTTTAAGGTTAAGCCTTTTAAGTTCTACGCAACTTGCCCCGTCCGAAAGAGCAAACAGTTCTCTGTCCGCATAAGGCTTTAATTCGGTGAATAAATAGCCGAGTTTTACTACTACTATTCTATATCCAAGCAAATCTACGTTCGCTTTGTCGAAATTACCTTTTTCTATAAACGCACTGCGATATTCGGTAAAAACAGCGTCTACGTTGCCTATCGATAAGGTAAGGCTTTTACCTATTATCTCTTTCGTCCAGCCGAGAATTTCTCCGTGCGATTTTATCGTTGCATTGACCTTAAACTTGGAAAGATAGACGCTTTCGCCGTCCTTTTTATCCCATAATCCGTTTACCGTGTCGTAGTCCGTTATTCCGGCAACACAAGTTTTCTTTTTCGGGTTTGCGGCAATAAGTAGTTCGAGAATTCCTGTCGTGTCGCCTTCCGCGCCCGCAGTCGTATTGTCGCCGCTGTCGGTAATAAAAATCCTGTTTTCCTTGCCCGCAACCGCACGACGAACACACTCTTCGGGACTTTCCGCTTCTATTTTGAATTTATAATCCTTACGTGTTGACCAAAGTTCGTTCGCAAGTTTTTTTGCGATTTTTTCGGCTTTTTCTTTTGTAGTTGCACACACAACGGTCGACGCACAGGTGTTTACGGCGTCTATCCAACAATGCCCCAAAAAAAGGTTTGCCGAAAATACGTCGTCTTGCTTTTCGTATTCAAGCGTTTCAAAAATAAGGCTTTTAAGCGGTTCTTCTCCCGTCAAAAGAGTGTCGTTTTTCAGCAAAAACGGAACATACTGAACGTATAAATACGGCTTTATCCCGTTTTTAAGTGCGTAAACGAGCGCATTTGCCGCTCGCACCTGACTTTCTTTCTGATCGGTATGCGGCACGGTCTTAAACCCGCAAGTGATGTTTGCATAGTTCCCGAGTTCGGCGGTTATATTCGCATGGGCGTCCATCGTCATAGCAATTATACAATCGGACGAAACTACTTTCCTTATTTCTTTTAACAGATAAAGTTCGCCGCTACCGATATTATCCACTTCCATACTACCGTGAAAGAAAATATATACACCGACTGCGTCGGGATTTTCTTTTACGGTTTGCATTATCTGCTTTTCGTAATAGAAATAAATATCTTCGGTTACGGTAGCCGACGGCAGAGCAACGGCATAGATTGACGGAATAACTGTATATCCCGCCTTCTCAAATATATCTTTGACTACAAGTTTTTTAAAAATATCTTCGCCCTTAAAATACTCGAAATCTTCTTTTTTAGGGTGTAATTTTGCCTTGCTGTTTGATTCGCATTGAAACGACGCTACAATAATTTTTTCCATGCTGTTATTATAAATTATATTGGAAATTAAGGCAATAGACAAAATCAAACAAATAGGGTAAAAAATAAAACTTATAAAATATTATTGCTTTATTTACCGATAAATGATATAATCTATTTATGAAAAAATACTACAATCTGGAACTTAAAAAAACCGTTTCCGTGACCGGATTAAAAACGGTGGAAAATCTTTATCTGGACAAAAACTTTTTCTACCCGACGGAAACGCATAAGTTTTACGAGTTGATATACGTTTTAGACGGAGAAGTTTGCTGTGAAAATGACGACGCGATTTTACGGCTTGACAAGGGGAAATTCAAACTCACGCCCCCTAACGTTTCGCACAGATACTTTACCGATACGAATGCTAACGTATTTATTATTTGTTTCACTTGCAAATCTGCACTGCTTTCGGTTTTAAGCGCACCGACAATATTAGAATACGATGAAAAAAAACTGATTGAAAAACTAATGCGCGAGATAGAAAAATCTTTCGAGTTGCCGTTCAGAGAAAGAGTAATTCTAAAAAAAGACGCACCTATAGGCGCGCAACAAATAACCGAAAATATTATTGAAGAATTCCTTATCCTTTTGATAAGAAAAACGATTGAAAAAGACGAAATAAAAGTGGTTAAAAACGAAACCGAACTCGAAAAAAATCTCATAAACGATATAAAAGAAATTCTCCGCGACAATATTTACGGCAACATATCTCTTTCAAAGATATGCAAGCAGCTGTTTTATTGTAGCACTTACCTTAATAATATATTTAAAAGACATGCGAAAACGACGATAATGCAATACTATAACGATCTTAAAATAGAAGAAGCCAAACTTCTGCTAAAAAGCGGTTTACCCGTAAGCAAAGTTGCTGACAAATTACATTTTGGCGACCCTAATTATTTTAGCAAAGCGTTTAAGAAAAAAACGGGATATTCTCCATCGTCATATAAAAACATAAAGATCGATCAGTATTAATAATGATCTTTTTCTGCGATTTCGCATATTTTATGGTATAATATGTGCTACCCCTTTTACGAACATATGCAGTATTTACCGTTATCAACTAAATGTCTGTTCCGTACCTGCATACAGCCGTCATAATAAGTATCTGCCAAAACCACAACTTTATCTGCTGAATTTAAAATATCTCTTATCGACTTCGTTCCATTTTAAGTCTTGATTTTTACACGGACAAACTATGATAAGTTTTATAAATGGGTATAAACCCGTTAAAAACAGCACAAAAAAAGCCGAAAACGAACGTTTTTGGCTTTTTTTGACCGAGATAAATATTTAAAAATAGAGCTCCCAAAAATCAGCATTGCGTAGATTTTTGGGAAAAGGAGGAGCAGGCTGAAAAGTCTTTGCTCTTTTGTAAAACAAAAGAGCAAGACCCAAAAGCCTTGCTCCGACGTGTCTCGGTGGGTTAAAATATGTAAAATAACCTATCGAGTGGGTTAAAATGTGTTTTTTT
>CACXDQ010000117.1 GCA_902766475.1 uncultured Eubacteriales bacterium | reverse complement strand
ATCGTCGCAGTCGAAAACAAAGGCACGTTCTCCAACGTTTACGCCGTCAAGAACGGACTTAATAACGCCGCTACCGTGCTTTACGGCGGCGAAACGGGCATCACGACCGTCGAAACTTACAGCGAATTGCTCTCTGAGGAAACCTTCTCGGAAACAAACGGTTGGAGCAATGCTTGGAGCAACGAGGGCGGAGATTTCAAATTCGGCGACGCTCTTATACAGAAGTCGGTAATTCTCGCAAATATGACGAAAGTGCCCGAACTAAGTAAAGGCAGCCCCGCATTTGAGGAAGTTCTTACCGTCACAGAAAATTCGACGTTCATCATTCTTCAAGACAGAGTGAGTGCGGAATCTCCCGTTACGGGCGTAAGCGCATATAAGACGAGTGCGACGCACACCGGCAGATTCGGCAGCGTCGGAATGGTGCTTTGGAGAGGCAATCAGAACCTCTATTATACTCAATACTGGTTCGGCGTTAAGGTTACCACGGACGGATATTTCTTCAATTCTGCGCTTAAAATGCAAGCGGATAAGTGGTGTTACTTCTTTGTCGATTTAAACGAAGGCAAGGTCTACGTTTCGGATACGGCGGATGGCGTTTACACCTATAAGTATTATCATCCGACGTTCACAAATCAGGTGAAACCGCACAACACGTCAGAGTATTACAACGTGTTCGACCTCTTCTATTTCTATCCCGCAGACGAAACCGTCGAATACGACGTGTACGTAACGGATATGTACGGAAAGTTCAACACGAAATACGTCGATCTTTCCGAATAAATAATTGATTTAGCGGCTCGCTGCGGAATTTTCCTCAGCGAGCGGAAAGCTACATTTTAGTTTGTTGAAAAATATATAAAGGTGTAGACGGAAGTTTTCGGACGAAAAAGGATGAAACGTTCCGTAAATATAAAAAAAGATAAGGAGATTATCAGATGAAACACAAGAAGTTTTTAGCGATCCTGCTCAGTATTCTTGCGCTCACGTTCCTCTCTGTCGGCTGTTCGATAGACAGCGAAGAAGAAGCGAGCATACTTGAAGTCAGCGAATTGTCTGTAGAACTCGGCTTGTACGAAGAACACACGATAACGGCGGCAAATCCTGCCGGCGAACTTTCGTGGAAGTCTTCGGACGAAACCGTCGTCACGGTAGACGGGGGCGTACTTTACGCCGTCGGCGCCGGTACGGCTAAGATAACGGTCAATGACGGCGTATTTACCGCATTTATCGACGTTACCGTAACGGACGACGGAACTGTGCCCGTTCTCACCGCACCCGAAGCTCTTTCGGTAGAGTACGGCAAGACGGTTACCATAACCCCGACCTACACCTTCAAAGGCGAGGCGGCTGAAAACGTAACTTACACCTATGAAAGCGGCGACGAAGAAATAATTACCGTCGACGAAAACGGCGTTGTAACGGGCGTAAAGCAAGGCGAAGCCACCGTTACCGTCAAGGCTAATTGGAAAACCGCCGAAGAGCTTACGAAGGAAGTAAAGATAACCGTCGAAGATATCGATTTCGGCTATATCTTCGCAAACGGCAAGCTTTCGGGCGGCAAAGCTACGCTTGTTTACGCCACCGAGGAGAGCGGCTCGCTTACTATCGGCGAAGTTTACGCAACGGTAAACGGCGTTGCTACCACCGACGAACTCGGAATGATATGGCTGTCGGAAAACGAGGACGTAATCACCGTAAATAACGGCGTTATCGAAGCCGTTGCGGTAGGTACAGCCACCGTAAGAGGCAGAGCTTTCTATGCCGATCAGGAAAGAGTTATAACGCTTGCCGTAACGGTAGAAAAGGGCATTACCTTGACCGCCGAAGAAAGCGTTATGGAATTCGACGAGGTAACCCTCACCGCAAAGACGAAAGCCGAGGGCGCTATCGTCTGGGCTTCGTCCGACGAAACCGTAGCTACCGTCGATGAAAACGGCGTTGTAACGGGCGTAAAACCGGGCACGGCAAACATTACCGCAACGCTCGGCAAAGACAGCGCCGTATGCGCTTTGACCGTTACCGAAACCAACGTTCCTCACGTTATCGTACTCGATAAAGAGGCGTTGGAGCTTGTTTACGGCGAAAAGGGCACCGTTACCCCGAGCATAACCTTCAAGGGCGAAACCTTGACGGGCTATGACGTACAGTACGTCTGGGCGCTTGAAAGCGGCGTTGACGTTGCGAACATTGAAGGCAACGAGTTTACCGCAAAGGCGGTAGGCGAGGGCGTCTACAAGCTCACCGCAACCGTAAGGGGCAAGACGGCTGAAAAAGAATTGACCGTAACCGTTACCCAAAAAGTTGAAGAGATAGCAACCGAATATACCCTCGAAGTTGCCGGAAGCCGTAAAGCTACCGCAATGACGATGCCCGAAGGCATAAATGCCGCAGACGTTGAAAAACTCACCGTAAACGGCGAAGTCGTCTACACCAAGGGCGAGGTAAACGGACAGAACGTACCCGTCTCTAACCTTCCCGTTGCCGTAGACAAACTCGGCGAGGGCAAGGAAGTAAGGATAGAAACGGCAAACGTGGTCTATCTTGCCAAGGCTAACCTCTACACGATGATAATAACCACCGCCGAAGAACTCGACGCATGGCAGGAAACGGCTTCTGAACAAGCTGTCGCCGCCGGTCTTATCAACGCCAAACAGAAAGGCGCAAAGATGTCGGGTTATTTCGTACTCGGCAACGATATAGCTTACAACAAAGTTTACAGACCTTATAAAACTTACGGCGAGATCTGGGGGCTTGTAAGCGGTCAAACGCAATACGGCGCAATGGACGTTGACGCCCTCATAAATGCGGGCGAAGAAAACGTCATTAAATGCGACTGGGGCGACGGCTCTATGATAGGTTTCGTAGGTACGTTCGACGGCAAAGGACACGCTATCGACGGAATGAAGATCGAAGGACAGTACAATGCGTTTGTCGTAACCATGAATAAAGACGGTTACATCAAAAACGTTGCTTTCACCAATGCTGTCGTTGAAGCGACGAACAGCCTTGTAGTAAAGGCGGGCGGCGGTAACTATGAAAATATTTACGTCGAATACGCTAAACTTTCGGGCAGCGACGTAGGAACAACCGACGAAGTTGCCGCAACCTTCTGGAGAAACGGCGCTCTCGCTTACGCAGTTACTATCAAGAACGTTGTGATCGACCTCACGAAAGCCGAGGTTTCGGGCAGAGTTGTTTCCGTAGGTAACCTCAATAAGCCGATGGGCATATTCTCGGATATTTACGTTGTCGGAAATACCGAAATAATGCCTTCTACCACAACCGACGGCAGTGCAAATCCCGCCGCCGACGCAAGAGTTAAGGCTTATGCCGACTATGCGGCATTCCTCGCTGAAAACGGCGAAGGGGTAAAAGAGT
>CACXDQ010000116.1 GCA_902766475.1 uncultured Eubacteriales bacterium | reverse complement strand
TTACCGAGGTCGATCATACGCCCCAATCGGTAATTTGTTTGCCGTTACCGTCTTTGCCCTTGCCTATTGCAATCAATATTAGGTCAATAAGCCAACCGAAGCCTAAAAGTCCACCGGTCAAAAGCCAAAGGATACCCGTACCGATCTTGCCTTCATAGAAACGGTGAATACCGAACTCCCCTAAAAAGAAGCACAAAAGCAAATCTACAAGCCTTGATTTATCCGACATATGTTTTTCCTCCTTTAAATACTGTTTTTATTTTAACATTTACGCCAAGATATGTCAAGTATTTGATACAAAAAAAGGATATTGTATCATAAAACGGCGTTTAAAAGCTTTGAAATGCCGTTTAATCGACTTATAGCCACACTTATTACTTTTTTGACTTATATCTCGCCCTCTCCTCGTCGGTAGGATAAACGTTTAAGCCCCAGCTTTCGTAGACGGGCGCAAAATCCCATTTTACAAAAAGTATCAAGATAGCGGCGGCGCAAAGAACGGAAACTATCGCCGTAACTATTATATTAGGCGTCGTCCACAGCGTGCCCGTACCGAAATTGTCGAACATAAAGCCGCCTATATCGAAGAGAGAGTGAATTATTACGGGCACGAAAATATTGCCCGTAAAAAGCATTGTTGCGGCGCACATTGCGCCTATCAGGAAAGAATACCCCACTTGCAAAAATACGCCCGCCGAAAAGCCGCCGAAGAGATTGAGAAGGTGCATCGCCCCGAAGATTGCCGAAGAGCATATTATCGCCCAAAACGTGCCCTTTTTGTTTCTCCCGAACGCATACATGAATAGCGGGAGAATGTTGCCTCTGAAAATACTCTCTTCCAAAGCCCCTATCGACAGGCAGTAAAGAACGTAACAAATCGCCGTTACGGGCTTGGCTGAAACAGTCGTATCGCCGCTAAAAAGCGGAACGATCGGAAAATTGTCTATCGCAACGACGAGCGCCGGCAAGACCGCAAGGTATTTGACAGCGCCTTTAAAACCCGAAAACATTCCGCTCATTTTGAACTGAAAAACGAGATATACGGGAATGGCGGCGCAAAGCGATTTAAAGAAAAAACCGCTCAAAAATACGAGGTACGGCTCGTCGCCGATAAACTTCGCCACCGTCTCGAACGGAACGGAAACGGCGCCTATCGCATACAAGACGACGATAAATATCATGCCACGAACGTCGCATTTTGCGCTGAGTTCAAGCCCTTTCATCTTCCGCTATCTTTGCCCTGTACCAAAGGAGCGCAACGAGCGATTTCCCGTCGGCAATTTCGCCGCAGTCTATCATTTTGAATACCTTTTTAACGTCTACCCATTCCGAAGAAAGGTCCTCCGTATCGTCGAAACAGAGCTTTCCGTCCTCGAATTTATCGGCGAAGAAAATGCCTATTATCTCGTCCGTATAGCCCGGAGAAGGAAAAATCTCCGTTATTTTCGTGAGATTTAAGGGTATAAGCCCCGTTTCCTCTTCAAGTTCTCTCTTAGCCGTATCGAAAAAGCTTTCGCCCTCGTCCCTCTTGCCCGCCGGTATTTCCCATATCTCCTTGCCGAGCGGATAGCGGAACTGTCTTTCAAGCAAAATCTTTCCGTCCTTTACGGCGAGGACGGCTGCGCCGCCGCAATGGCTTATAACGATTCTGCTTGCCGTCTTTCCGCCCTTTGCCTCTACCTCGTCCTCACGGATATCCATCCATTTGATATTGTAAATTTCTCTCGAATTTTTCTTCTTTTCAATCATTTATTACCTCGCCTATCGCCATTGTAAGCCCGTCCATATCGAGCTTGAATTTTCTCACGCTTTTTTTCATATAGTCGAGTGCGGAAAGGCATACCGACACTTTCTGCATATCATTTTCTTTAAGCCCGTCGATAAGTGCGTCCAAAATATATTTTGCCTCGTCCTTTGTGTTTTCGTCGATTTTGAAAGACGAAACCACGCCCTTGGTCTTTTCTATATAGTCGACAGCCTTGTCGGTTACCGCATTGTCGGAATTTTCACCCTTATAAAGCTCTTTCGGCATTGTTTCTTCATCGCTCGCCACATTGTCGAAAGCCTCTATCTCGCCCTCTATCTTGGCGTTCAATATTTTTAGCACCGCCCTTTCGGTGGCGTCCTCAAAGGGGATAAAAACCTCTGTTACGAACACGCCGTAGGAAGCTTGTTTACCGCCGCCGCTCGGGAAAAATTTGTCCGCAAGCTCTAAGAGATCGAGATTTTTCGAATCGGCTTCCTTTAAAATAAGAAAGACGAGGGCGAGAAAATCTTCTTCCTTTTTGGGCGGAGTAAAATAGCCCTTGCCGTCGGGGGTTACGGAAAAGCACACGTTTAAATACTCGTCAAAGTCAAACCCCTCGGTGACGTACTGAAACAGCTCGAATAAAACTTTCGACGAGGTTATCACCCTGAAAACCTCGCTTATATGCTTGTCGGAAAGGACGTATTTCGACGAGATAAGCCCGTCCATCGCCTTTTTGAAATCGGATACGGCGTTTAAAGGCGTAAATTTCATTAAAAGCACCCCGAAAATAAATATAGTAAATCAATTATAACACATTTTTTAAAGGTATTCAATATATTTGCGATAAAACTATTGATTTTTTTTTGAAAATTTTGTATAATGTTTATAGGAATAGTTTCGGCTTGTTTTTAAAGACACGGCAAGCCGCTATAATAGGAGGAAGTTTTTAATGAAATCGGTACAAATTTCTCTTCAGATGGCTAATCAGGTCAAATCATTCGTCTCTATCGTTCAGAAATATTCTTACGATATAGATCTCAGAAGCGACAGATACGTCGTAGACGCTAAGTCAATTCTCGGCATATTCAGTCTTGACCTTTCCAAGCCCATCACCGTTGAGATCCACAGCAACGATTGTCAGGACCTTATCGAAGAGCTTAAACAATTCGCTTAAAGTCAAGAGGACAAGTGTATGCTCACCGTCAAAGGCGATTCGTTTGTAAACAAATTAATACTATTATTCGTCTTTGACAAAATGGAAGTGCCACTATCGGAAAGTACCCTTCTCGATATGTGTTCGCTTTCTAACGGATGGATAAATTATATGGATTGTAAGCCGCTACTCAGCGCAATGCTCGACAATGCGTTTATCTACAACGTAACGGCGAGCGGCGATCCGTTATATTCCATTACGCCGGACGGTAGAAGCTGTCTGGCGGACTTCTATGTTCAGATCCCATCTTCTCTTCGTGAGGAAATTTCCAAATTCGTCAAAAACAACAGGACGAAATATCGCAAGCGGCAAGAGTGTGTGGCGGACTATTATATGAACAAAGACGGAACTTACACCGTCTATCTCAAAATTATCGAACCGTCTCAACCGCTTATGGAACTTAAACTCGTCGTGCCGAACAGACAGACCGCAAAGACTATTTATCGGACGTGGGAAGAAAAGGCGGAAAGCGCTTATGCTACGATCTACGAAAGCATAGTAGATTAAAAGGAGGTAAAGATGCAAACTTATTTGACTAAAGGAACTTGCAGCAGACAGATCTTATTCGACGTCACGCCGGACGACAGAGTTGAAAACGTAAAATTTATAGGCGGTTGCAGCGGCAATCTTCAAGGTATTGCACGTCTCGTAAACGGCAAACCCGTTGACGAAGTTATCTCGACGCTCAGCGGCATAAGATGCAAGGGCAATACTTCTTGCCCGGATCAGCTCGCCAGAGCTTTGTCCGAATATAAGTCAAGATCGGAAGCAAAAGAAGAAGAATAACCATAAACAAACTAAGGGCGTGAAAACAGCTTTGCTGTTTTCACGCCCTTTTTATTATATTTCAAGCACTTTTCCGTCGATGAATAATTTAGCTTTCCCCTCTTTTAAGCACTTCGCAAAATCGGCGGAAGTTTCCGTATCGTCGGGAACTTCCATTCCGCAAAACATTGTCATTTCACGCCCGTGATAGTCTACACCGCTCGTCAGAAGCAGCCCGTTTTGTTTGGCGAAGGCTATTACGTCGTCCTTCCTTTTAAGGTCGTTCGGCTGACAGTTTACCTCAACGCCTCGCATATATTCAGGATCGAGCGGCCGCATTTCGCCCCTGAACGGGTGCGCCTGAACGAGAATTGCGCCACACGACTCGCAAAACTCGAAAAGCTCTTTCTGATTTAACATATATAGGCACGGGCTTGATAATAGGTCTTTTTCGCTAAGCCCGTAGATAAGCCAATCGGTATAAAGCGGCTCGTTTATTGACACCTCGATGCCGAGCATAACTTTAAAGCCCACCGTATCGGCGTATTTTTTGCCATCTTTGTAAACGTTTACGAATTTCTTCATAAACTCCGCATGTTCGTTTTGGACGTAATACCAAGGTTGGCAATGGTTTGTTATTACTATTCCGCCGTAACCGGCTTGCTTTTTTACGTCGACTATATCGTTTAAAGATATTCTGCTGCAAAGGCTTATTTCGTTTGAATGTGTATGAGGATCTATAAGCATAATGGTATTATAACATAAATAAAAATGCTTGCTTGCAATAGCATTTTTATAATTGCTTTCAAGAAAGCGTCCGAAATTTTCGCAAGAAAAGTTCGGTGAAACCATAGGTTTCGGTTTGCGTTTAGCAAACTTACGCTTGTATTATAACATAAATAAAAATGCTTGCTTGCAAGGGCATTTTTATGATTGCTTTCAAGAGAGCGTCCGAAATTTTCGCAAGAAAAGTTCGGTGAAAACGACAGTTTTCAGTTTGCGTTTAGCAAACTTACGCTTGTATTATAACACTATCGGTCGATAAATGCAAGCCGAAATCGACAAAATCTGACTTTTTCTCTACAATATCTCTCTGTTTTCGTTATTCTTTATGTGCTACAATTAAAGCACTTACGGGGCATAAGCCCCATTTTACGGGAGAACCATAATGTATAACGAGGAAAAACAGAACAACAACAGAGTTTTCATCAAGGGAGAGATCGTAACCGAGGCGAGATATTCGCACGAGGTCTACGGCGAGGGCTTTTACGAAACGGACGTGCTTGTAAAGAGATTGTCGGGACAAGCCGACGTGCTTCCGGTCACCATTTCCGAACGGCTTATAGAGCTTAACGATCTGAAAGTCGGCTCGGAAATTTCCGCAATCGGACAGTTCAGAAGCTATAACAAGCTGTCGGATGGGAAAAGCAAACTTATGCTGACGGTGTTTATCCGTGAGCTTATCGACGGGAAAACGGCTAAAAACCCCAACAACATCGTGCTTTCGGGCTATATCTGCAAGCCGCCCATTTACAGGACGACGCCATTTTCGAGGGAAATAGCCGACGTGCTTATCGCCGTGAACAGAGCGTACAATAAGTCTGACTACATTCCTTGCATAGCGTGGGGAAGAAACGCAAGGTTTGTGAAAAATCTGTCGGTCGGCGAAAAGATAGCCATTTCCGGAAGAATACAGAGCCGAGAATACACAAAGAAGCTGTCGGAAACGGAAACAAAGACGATGACGGCATACGAGGTGTCGATAAGCAAGTTATCGGCATACGAGAACGCCGACGACTTCGACGCCGAAGCCGAATTTGACTTGAATTTCATAAGCGGAGAGCATGGCGAAAACGGCGAAGCCTCTCTCGCTTAGGCGAATAAATATATCTTGTCAAACGACTATTTAAGCCAAACCAAAAGACGGATAGAGAGCCTTTCTCTATCCGTCTTTTTACAAATTAAGAATTACGAATTCCGTATTCCGCATTAAATTTCAGTCCATTCTCCGCTGAGTTTCGCCTTTATAACCGCCTCTCTTATCTT
>CACXDQ010000115.1 GCA_902766475.1 uncultured Eubacteriales bacterium | reverse complement strand
TAAACCCATCTTTGCGACCTTGTTACCGAGCTCTTCGGTTATCTCGTTCGCCACCCTTTCGGCATCGCCCTTGTTCACCTCGTAAGGCGCAACCTGATTTTTTAAAGACAACAGCATATCGCCGTACAAAATACAGTAAAAAAGCCTTATCAGCTTGCCGATACCGAGCTTGAAACCGGGGTGCTTTTCGAGATTGTTAAGGCTGAGAGATATTACGGGGATATAGCCGTAACCCGCCTTTAAAAGCGCCTTTCTCAATAAAAATATGTAATTTGAAGCCCTGCAACCGCCGCCCGTCTGAAAGTAAATGAGCGCAATTTTGTGTGGATCGTACTTGCCGCTCTCTATCGCCTCGATAAACTGACCTATTACGAGGATAGCCGGATAGCATGTGTCGTTATGGACGTATTTAAGCCCCGTTTCCGCAATCGTCGGACCTCTGTTCGTCAAAAGCTCCATGTCGTACCCGTGCGAAGCAAGCATCTTGATTATGAGCTTAAAGTGCATGGGAAGCATATCCGGCACGAGTATTTTATACGTCTTTTTCATCTCTTCCGTAAAGGGAATATATTTCTGTTCTTCCATAAAAGTCCTTCTATAAGTCGATTATCGTCCTTTTCTCTCGTCCAGAGCGCCTATTAAACTCCTCAGCCTTATCCTTATACTGCCGAGGTTTGTTATCTCGTCTATTTTAAGCTGGGTATAGAGTTTTCCGCCCTTTTCGAGTATTCTCCTCACCTCGTCCGTCGTGATGGCGTCAACCCCGCAACCGAACGAAACGAGCTGACAAAATTCCACGTCGTCGTTTTCCACGGCGTATTCCGCCGCAAGGTACAACCTTGAATGATACGTCCACTGATTTAACACCTTGACGTTTATCTCTTTATTTTTAACGAGGTGACATACGCTGTCCTCGCTGACGACGACAAAGCCGAGCGAACAGGCGAGCTTGTCGATATTGTGGCAAATCTCGCTGTCGACGTGATAAGGTCTACCTGCAAGAATGAGTATTCTCTTGCCGTTTTTACGGGCGTATTCTATCGCCTCTTCGCCCCTTTGTCTGACGAACGAATAATAGCTGTCTAAAAGCCCGAAACCGTATTCCACCGCCTTTTTAACTTCGGAAAGTTTAAGCGAAAACTTCTTGCCGAAAATGCCGAATAACTCTTTCGCAAGCTGTTTTTTGTCGTTTATGTTGAGATACGGCTTATAGAAATCTACCGCCGAAAGTTCCTCGACGTTGCCGCCCAAAAGCTCGGAATAATATGCTACCACGGGGCAATTATAATGATTGTCCGACCGCTTTTCATCGACGTTGTACGGAAGACAAGGATAAAATAAGCCCTTGCATCCGCTATCTATAAGTTTTAGCATATGCCCGTGCATTATCTTAGCCGGATAACAAGCCGTGTCGGACGGAATCGTGAACTGACCGAGTTCGTAAATTCTCCTCGTCGACATGGGAGATATTTCCACGTCGAAGCCGAGGCGGTCGAAAACGCCGTACCAAAGGGGCAGAAGTTCGTAGTTTCCGAGAGCGAGCGGAAGCCCCATTTTATAGTTTTTATCGTGATCGAATTTCGGCGTTAAGTTTGCAAAAAAGTTGCGTTTATCGACATATAGGTCGGGTAAATCGTGATATGCCCCGTTTTTTACAAGCGGCTTTTCGCATGAATTGCCCGATATGGAAACTCTGCCGCCGTCGAACGTGTTTACCGTCAAATGACATCTGTTCGTACAGCCGTTACAAAGCACCGCCCTTGCCGTATGCGTGAAATTTTGAAGAGCCGACTTACCCATTAGTCCGCACTCTCTCGTTTTCATAGAATATATAGCCGCTCCGTATGCGCCCATAAGCCCGGCGATATCGGGGCGAATTACGTCGAAACCGAGTTCCCTTTCAAACGCCCTCAACACGGCGTCGTTATAAAACGTTCCGCCTTGAACAACGATGTTTTCACCGAGTTCTCTCGCAGAGTTTACTCTTATGACCTTGTAGATAGCATTCTTAACGACGCTCATCGAAAGCCCGGCGGATATGTCGTCCACGCCGGCGCCGTCCTTTTGCGCTTGCTTGACTGACGAATTCATAAACACCGTGCATCTACTGCCGAGATTTACGGGATTTTTGGCAAATAAGCCGAGTTTTGCAAAGTCCGCAATGCTGTAACCGAGCGCTTTTGCGAACGTTTCCAAAAACGAGCCGCAGCCCGAAGAACAAGCCTCGTTGAGCATTATGCCGTCTATCGCCCCGTCCTTTATCTTGAAACACTTGATATCTTGTCCGCCGATGTCGAGAATGAAATCGACGTTCGGGCGGAAAAATTTAGCGGCGGTATAATGCGCTATCGTTTCGACGATACCGGCGTCGACGTCGAATGCGCTTTTAATAAGGTCCTCGCCGTAGCCCGTTACGGCGCTTCCGCCTATCTCGCACCCATCGCCCAAGAGGTCGTAAATTTCTATTAGTTTTTCCCTTACGATCTCGACGGGGTTGCCCTTATTTGAGCCGTAATAGCTGTATAAAAGCTGTTTGTCCTCACCGATGACGGCGAGCTTAGTGGTGGTACTTCCGCAGTCAATACCTATGTAAACCTTGCCCTTATAGCCTTTTATATCTTCTTTTTTTACGGTGTCTTTTTCGTGGCGCTCTCTGAACGCCGAATAATCTTCTTCGTCTTTAAAAAGCGGGGCTATAAGCGCTTTAACGCCCGAAACCTTGCTGTTTTTCACCCTGTCGCAGAGGTCTGACAAACTAAATTTTTCACCCGTCTTTTCGGCGTAATATGATGCGCCTATTGCGACGGAAAATCTCGCATATGGCGGAAAGACGGCGTTTTCGTCGGATAGGGCGAGCGTTTCTTTAAAGCTCTTTTGCAAGCCTTTAAGGTAAAATAGAGG
>CACXDQ010000114.1 GCA_902766475.1 uncultured Eubacteriales bacterium | reverse complement strand
TTGCATAGTTTCGCTTGCTTTTGCATAAGCGGGATATTCTCTTCGCAGAATGATTTTTTTTGAAGATCTATGCTTACAAAAAGCATCTCGCCGTATTTTTCTTCAAATTGTTTTTTGAACGGGCTTGAATATAAAGCGTCGGAAAAAGCAAGCAAGTCGGGCATTATGGTCGGGAAAGCTTCGGACAAAAACTCATTCTCTTCATCGTAAAATTTATCGCTTGTATCGATAGTGTGTCTTATTTCGACTATCGTTGCGAGGTCGCTTATACCGCTCGTAAATTTGTCGAATTCAAGGTATATGGCGTTCGCCTCTTCAAAAGTGTCCGCCTTTTTTAGTCTTTCGGTAAAAACGTTCAACTCTTTTTTTGTGTTTTCAATCGACGGGCGAGTATATTTAAGCTCGCTGAACTTAAAATCTTTCATTTTAACTCCTAAAAATTTTAGGTTGTCGAGCAAAAGCGGCAACCTTAAAATTTCAATTATATTATTTTATTATATCAAAAATCGAGATTATCGAGATATTTTTGTCTGTCTATCGCACAGAGGAAAAGATATAATCTCGGACCTTTATCCGTTCCGAAAAGCAAATTATAGAAAACGGCGAAAAATCTCTGTTGTCTTACGGTGTTTTCCTTTTTAGTAAGCTCAGGGATATTTATAAGACTATAAAGATATTGCTGAATTTCCTGTTCGGTAAAGTTGTCGTTTGTTGCGATATAATCGTGCAATTTCTTGACAGCTCCTCTTTCTTCGTCGTTAAGCGTTTCGTAATACTCTACGTTTTTGCTCTGTAACAGCTTGTACATTTTGGAGGGCTGATGCTTGGTTATCCAATTCTTTACCCTCAATAATCTCGACTCGTCGTTTTTATCGAATTCAACGCCTATTTTAGCAAGAATATCCTTTACTGCCTGCGGATTGAAGTCAACGATAGTGGCGACGGAAGCAAGTACGCCGAAAGGAACTTTACCCTTCGCTTCAAGACCGTTTATCATGCAGAGATTGTAAACCGATTTGTTATATTCGTCGGCGGAGCCGTCTTTTACCGCTTCAAGCCCCTTATCAAACTCGCTGTAATGCCTTATTATGGTATCGTCGAAATTAAAAGCAAAACCGTCTGTCGGCGCATACTTAGCAAAGAGCCAACGCACCATTTCAGGCTCATAAACTTCAAGAACAGTTGCCGGAGTAATATTGTTGCCCGTCGAAGAGTGCATATCGCCAAGCCCTGCGATCGAAAGCCAACCGTAAGGCTGAAATTTGGGCGCTTTAATGCCGAAAATTTCCTTTGCTATATCCTTTGCGACAACGTAAGAACCGGAAGCTGCGGCATGGTCGATTCCGCCCGGCTCGAAATCTACGCCTTCAACGCCCCAACGCATAGGCCAGTCTATCTTCCAAGCGAGCTTTACCATGTGGTATTCTCTTAAATTAACCGTTTCTTCCTTTCCGCAAACTTTACATTTATAGGTGATGTTTTCGGTCTTTTCATCGTAATCGGTAACTACGGTAAAATCTTTGTTACAGCAAGAACAATAAACGCCGATGGGATAGTAATTAGACCTCTCGCCCTCGTCGCTGTCCTGCGTCTTATACTTCATCAAAATATCGTAAATTTCCTTGCGTTTATGCATTGCGAGGATAATTCCGTCTACGTATCTTCCCGAAGTGTATTCTTTGCCTTGATAGCGATATTCTATATCGATACCCATCTCTTCGAGCGATTTTTCATATTCCTTTTCGTTCGCCTCGGCGAAAGACGAATATTTCCCTTCGGGATCGGGGATCATGCAATAAGGCATACCGATATATTTGGAAAAATCGGGAGCGATAGCCTCGACGTTTTTCGGAACTTTTCTCAGTCTGTCAAAGTCGTCCCAAGAAAGCATGAGTTTCGCCTTTTTACCTCTTGCCCTCAATGCCTTTACAACGAAGTAAGGCGTTGCAATATCTCTGAAATTTCCGATATGAACTCTACCCGACGGGCTTGTTCCCGCCGCACATAAAAACTCTTCTTTCTCGGGATTTTCCGAAATCAATTCATCTGCAAGTCTCTCTGCCCAATGCATAGTAAAACTCCTTTTATCTGTTTGTTTTTTTCCAATTTTCTATAATTATTTCCGCAAGCTCTTCGGGAGAAGAATTCGTCGAATCTATCACGAGGTCGTAATTAGAAAGATCGCCGACGTCAAGCCCGTAAAATTTCTTATACCTTTCGACTTCGGCTTTTCTTCGTGAAATAATAGCTTCTTTAGCCTTTTCGACAGATTCGTATTTTTCTTTTTCCCTATTAGCGTTGTACATTCTCTCCGCCGCAACGTCGAGATCGCACTTGACGTACACGCTGAAGGAATCGGGCACAAAGTGCCACGCAAGCCTTGAATCGAAGATGAAATCTCCGTCAATTTCAGAATATTCCGCAACTTTGGAATCGAGTTTTTTGTCATATTCCGGATGAAGTTTTTGATACTCGTTAAACTCGACTATACTCATGCCGAGTTCTTCGGCGAACTGCCTGATAAATTTACCTGCGGATATGACCTCGGCATTATATCTTTTCGTAAGAAGAGGTATAAGCGTACTTTTCCCGCTTGCAATGTCGCCGGCAATAGAGATTCTGAACCTTTTCATCATTAGTCCTCGAAATTTTTAATCTATTATATAAAAATTTACCGCTGTTTGTCAACCTAATGAAGTATAAATATATAAATTAAAATTAAAAATTACATCAAAAGAGCCGCTGCGCCCAAAATTCCGGCTTTATTGCCGAGCTTTGCGATCATTACAGGACATACGGGACCGAGCTGTCCGGCAAAAATCTCTCTGTTTACGATTGCTTGAATGGGTTTTATAAGATTATCGCCTTGTGCGCACACGCCGCCCCCGAGCATAACCGCATGGGGTCTGAAAATGTTTGCGATATTCGATATACCGCAAGCGAGCATTTCGATATAATTATCGACAACTTCACGGGCATATTTATCGGTATCTTTATAGTCGAATGCGGTTTTGCCGTCAACTTTATCGATGTCGCCGATTTCCCACATTTTGCTGTCTTTATGAGCGAGCATCGCCCTCTTTGTATCTCTGATAAGCGCCGTTGCCGACGCATAAGCTTCAAGACAGCCCTTTCTTCCGCAAGTACACTGCTCTCCGCCGTATTTAATTACCATGTGCCCGAGTTCTGCGCCTGCCGATTTATTACCTTCAACGAGCTTATTTCCGACGATAATGCCGCCACCGACGCCCGTGCCGAGCGTCAATAAAATACAGTCGTCATAAGAATTGCCAACGCCGAACATAGATTCTCCGAGGGCAGCAACGTTTGCGTCGTTTGCGATTTTTACGGAAATACCCGTCCTTTTGCTTACGCCGTCGACGATTTTAACGTCTTTCCATTGCAGATTATTGGAAAATACGACTACTCCGTTCTTGCTGTCGATCATTCCGGGAACACCCATACCGATACCGCAGACGTCCGATGCCGACATATTGGTCTTTTTCAGCAAGTCTTTCACAAGAGCGGCAATGCTATCCATAACTATCTCGGCATTTTTACCCGTTGGCACTTTTTCGGAAATAACTATATTTCCGAGATCGTCTATAATACCGCCCTTTATAAACGTTCCTCCGATATCTATGCCGACGTAATATTTTCTAACGGAAGTCATTATAAGTTCAACGTTTCCGGTAATTTTAACTTTTCCGTAGCCGGCATTAGCCATAAAGCTGTCGCCCGCCGACATACGTTGTCCTTCGATATTTCCTTTACCCGAAACGCAGGTGAAGGTCATAAACGATTTATCGTCGACGACAAAATTCTTTTCACCTTCAAATGCGGCTTGATACGTCGAGAAATATTTACTTGCGCCTATAAGTTTCTTTTCGCCTATATCAACCGATAGAGATTGTTTTTCAAATTTGGAAAAATCTATTACTTTTAATGCTTTTTCGACGTGAAGAGGTCTTTCCTTTCCGTCCGCACCCTTTCTCTTATAATCGTAAACTCTGTAAGTGAGATTGCTGTTTTGTTGAATTTCACAGAGCGTAACGCCCTTTCCTATCGCATGTACCGTTCCCGATTTTATAAAATAAAACTCGCCCTTTTTAACGGGGAAAAAATTCAAAAGACCGGTAACCGTTCCGTCCTCGACCGCTTTTTCAAAAACTTCTTTCGGCGTATCGTTTTTAAAACCGAGATAAATGCCCGCACCTTCCTCGCTGTCAACGATATACCACATTTCCGTCTTTCCGTATTGCCCCTCGTTTTTAAGGGCGTAAGCGTCCTCCGGGTGGACTTGCACGGAAAGGTTGTCGGCAGAATCGATAAGCTTGATAAGAAGAGGGAAAAACTCAAATCCTTCAACATTTTTACCTAGCCCGGAAGCGCCGAAATACTCTTCGATCGTCTTGCCGTCGGGCGTTAACGAAGGTCCGTCTTTATGGGCGGAAACTTCCCATGACTCCGCAATTTTATCAAGGCTTGTTACTTTGCCGTAATTTCTTAATTTATTACCGCCCCAGATATAATCTTTAAAGGTTGGAGATAACTTAACTATACTTTTCATGTCCGCTCCTCAAATTGTCTATATTATTATTATACTCACCTAAAATAAATTGTCAAGAAATATTTGGCAATGACCGTCAATCTCTTGCAAAATAAAGGGTTTTTTGATAAAATTTTTATATGAAATATAATTGTGTGTTATTTGATTTGGACGATACTCTGTTTGACTTTCAAGCCTGTGCCGAAAAGAGCTTTTTAAACGCTTGCGCTTTTTTCGGTTTGCCGCACGAAAAGCAAAACTACTCGATTTATAAAGTGATAAACCAAAAATACTGGGATATGTATTCCGAAGGTAAAATTTCAAAAGAAGATGTCCTTTATCTTCGGTTCAAAGAATATTTCTCTACCTATGATAACGAAATCGACGTAAGAGAATTCGGTAAACGTTATGAAAGCAATTTATCGGACAACTTCATTTTATCAGACGGAGCCGAAGAGGTAGTCGATTTCTGTAAGAAAAACTCGATAAAGATTTATATCGTAACAAACGGCGTTGCGAAAATTCAAAGAAAAAAACTCTCAAAATCAAATTTTGCGGAAAAGTTTGACGGGCTTTTCATTTCCGAAGAAGTCGGCGCCGTAAAGCCGTCGAAATTATACTACGATTTCGTTAAAAGTTCAATAATGAATTTTGATCCCGAAAAAACTCTTATCTGCGGAGATTCCTTAGTTTCCGACATTCCGCTTTCGGTTTACGACGGTATCGATACATGTTGGTATAACTCGGAAGGTAAAAAGAACGACAAGAACTTAAAGATAACTTATGAAATAAAAGAGATAAGAGAAATCATCGAAATATTAAAATAATAAAAAGGTATTATGATGTACGTCATGATACCTTATTTTTTTAAAATTCCAACTCGTCATAAACAATAAAAATAATAATTCTACCATTTATTACAGATAATTTTACAATGTTTTTCGTTGCGATATTGGAGAGCCCCAAAGAAGAAGAAAAGTTCAATATTCTGTCTTTATATTCGTATTTCAGCCCGTCGCTCGAAGATATTTGAGCGTCAAAAAGCGGAATTACCGAAACGGTGCGTCCAATATCCGTATTAAATGAAACATCGCCTTGTGCAATAAACGAACGGGTAAAATTCGTAATAAATTCCACGTTTAACCCCATATCAAATGCTTTTAGCATAATTCCGATATTGCACAGAAAATGATCGTCCCTTCCGCCACCGCCGCAATAGACGAATATCTTATCAATTCCGCCGATTTTTGAAATTTTATCGATAGCAAGCTCAAAGTCTGTAAAATCTTTTTCAACGGGAAAAATCTCGGCATTTTCAGGATAATATCCCAAAGAGTCAAAATCTCCCAATACAATATCGGGCTTGATATTTTTATCGTTAAGATATTTAAACGCTCTATCGCACGAAACAACTATATCTGACGTATCGATCTCGAATTTCCCTCGGTATTCTTCACCGCCTAAAAAGATATGAGCGTTCATCTTTTTAAAATCTCTATCGCTTTTTTTTGATCTTCAGCCCCGAAAACAGCACTTCCGGCGACGAGTATATCGCATCCTGCCCCTACCGCAAGCTTTGACGTCTGCTCGTTTATTCCGCCGTCTATCTCCAACACACAATTATAGTTGTTTTTAATTATTATATCTTTGATTTTTAAACATTTTTCAAGAACGTCAGATATAAATTTTTGACCGCCGAACCCCGGGAAAACGCTCATTACCAAAAACAAATCACAATGCGGCAACATATTTTCCACTAACTCAAAAGGCGTATCGGGATTGATGGCAAGCCCCGCTTTAACTCCGCATTCTTTTATAAGCCTTAATACGGAAAGCGTGTTTTCTTTGCAAGCTTCATAATGTACGGTTATATAGTCTGCACCGGCATTTGCAAATTTTTTAACATATTTTTCCGGATTTACTATCATAAGATGACAGTCGAGCGGCAACGAGGTGATTTTTCTGATGTCTGCAACCATTTTAATTCCAAACGTAATATTCGGTACGAAAACCCCGTCCATTACGTCCATGTGAATAAGGTCGGCGCCTGCTTTTTCAACGGCAACGACGCACTCTCCCATTTTAGAAAAATCTGCCGATAAAACGGACGGCGCAATTTTAATTTCAGTTCTTTTTTCTTCTGTCATATTTAACTCCGTTTTTTAATTCGCTGAATAATTCTGTATATCTGAAATATCTGTTTTGGGAAATTTGTTTGTTCTTAGCAGCATTTTTTACGGCGCAATCACATTCTTTTATATGAACGCAATCTCCGTATTTGCAATCTATGACATAATCTCTGAAATCGACGTAATAGTCTGCAAGTTCTTCAGCTTTTAAGCTTAAATCAAAACTTGAAAATCCGGGTGTGTCTACAATTTTTATGTTGTTTTTAAATACTATTTCGGAAACAGTTGTGGTCTGTTTGCCTTTTTCCGTCTTTCTGCTCAATTCTCCGACAGCTCTATCCTCACCGAAAACGGCATTTACGATCGACGTCTTACCAACTGCCGACTGTCCAGTAAACACTGCTAATTTTCCGTCAAGGTAAGCGATAAGTTCGTCGAGCCCGAAACCGTTTAAAGACGACACTCCGAAAATTTTATCGACCGCCCTACAATAATCAGCATAGACATCGTCTATAAACGAATGATCTAAATCAGTCTT
>CACXDQ010000113.1 GCA_902766475.1 uncultured Eubacteriales bacterium | reverse complement strand
AAGAGAAAAATAGTGAACGGTGCGAACGGCGGCAGCGATGGTAAATGAGCAAAAGGTGAAAGGTACGCACGGCGGTGAGGGTGGCAAGTAGAAAAACGGCGGAGCAAAGTCGGGGAAGGGAAAACGGCGAAAAACGGGGCGAAAATAAACCGTAAGTAAAATTTATAGCCGCAAATGTGAAAAACGCATTAAATTAGTTCATTTTGCGGCTTTTCGCTTGTTTTAAATAAATTATTATTGTATAATATATTAGCTATTAAAGCCTTTGCCGAATGAAAATAGAGTAAACTCGATTTTCATTCGGTCGGGCTAATAACTGTTAAAGAGGTAGTATGTTACAAGTCAGCGGCGTAAGCTTGCAATTCGGCAGCAGAAAACTTTTCGAGGACGTAAACATCAAGTTTACGAAGGGCAACTGTTACGGCATTATAGGCGCAAACGGCGCCGGGAAATCGACGTTTTTGAAAATTCTTTCGGGCGAGATAGAGCCGCAGAAAGGCGACGTTACACTCGATAAAAACGAGAGAATGTCCGTTCTCCGTCAGGATCAGAACGCATTCGACGATCAGACGGTAATAAGGACGGTAATGCTCGGGCATAAGCACCTCGTCGATATTATGGACGAAAAGGACGCACTGTACGCCAAAGCCGACTTCTCCGACGAGGACGGCATCAGGGCGGCGGATCTCGAAACGGAATTTGCAGAACTCGGCGGTTGGGACGCAGAGAGCGACGCCGAAAAACTTCTTCAAGCCCTCGATATTCCGTCCGAACACTACTATGAGCCGATGTCGGCTATCGACGGCAAGGAAAAGGTCAAAATTCTTCTTGCGCAGGCGCTTTTCGGCAACCCCGACGTGCTACTCTTGGACGAGCCGACGAACAACCTCGATATAAAGACGACGGAATGGCTCGAAAACTTCCTTATGGACTATGAAAATACCATTATAATCGTTTCGCACAACAGATACTTTTTAAACAAGGTCTGCACCTATATTTGCGACGTCGATTTCGGCAAGATAAACGTCTATTTCGGAAACTACGATTTCTGGTACAGAACGAGTCAGCTCCTCATCCGTCAGCAGAAAGAACAGAACAAAAAAGCCGAGCAGAGGGCTAAGGAACTTCAAGAATTTATTGCGAGATTCTCGGCGAATGCGTCAAAGTCTAAGCAAGCGACGGCGAGAAAGAAAGAGCTTGAAAAGCTCACTATAAACGATATAAAGATATCTTCGAGAAAATATCCGTACATCAATTTCAAGTATGACAGAGAGATAGGAAACGACATTTTATTTGTTGAAAACCTCACGAAAGAGGGCTATTTCGAGAACGTGAGTTTCACCGTCGGAAGAGATGAAAAGATAGGTATCGTCGGCAAAAACAGCAGGGCGATAACAATGCTTTACGACGTGCTTATGGGCAACGAGTCGGCGACGAGCGGCTACTTTAAGTGGGGCAAGACGATCACGGCTACCTACCTTCCGCAAAATAACGATCCTTTCTTCAACGGCTGCGACCTCTCGCTTGTAGACTGGCTGAGCAGATATTCTTACGACCATTACGAAGAATTCGTGAGGGGTTGGCTCGGCAGAATGTTGTTTTCGGGCGAAGAGGCGCTCAAAAAAGCCTCGGTCATCTCGGGCGGCGAGAAGGTGAGATGTATGATGGCGAAGATGATGTTGGAGGGCGGAAACTTCATGATCATGGACGAACCCACGAACCACCTCGATCTCGAATCGATAACGGCGCTCAACGACGGGCTTATCGCATTTAAGGGCTGTATGCTTTTGACTACGCACGACCGTGAGCTTATGAATACGGTCGCAAACAGAATAATAGAGATAGACGGAACTAAGGTCTACGACAGACCGGTAAATTATGACACCTATCTCGAAGAAACCAATTTCAAGGAATAAAAATCGGAGGAAATATATATGCAAACGGTTTTGGTCACCGGCGGTGCCGGGTACATAGGATCTCACACGGCGATAGAACTCATAAACGCCGGCTACGACGTCGTTATCGTCGACAATCTCTACAACAGCAAAAAAGAGGCTGTCAGGAGAGTGGAAAAGATAGTCGGCAGACCTATAAAGTTTTACGTTGCCGACATCTGCGACAAGGACGCAATGAGAGAGATATTCAAGGAGAACGATTTCTCGGCGGTCATCAACTTCGCCGGCTATAAAGCGGTCGGAGAATCGGTGAGAAAGCCCCTCGAATATTACGAAAACAACATCGGCGGAATGATCGCCCTCTTGGACGTAATGAGAGAATTCAACTGTAAAAATCTTGTATTTTCGTCGTCGGCTACCGTCTACGGCAACCCTCATACCGTGCCCATCACCGAAGATTTTCCCCTTTCCACGACCAACCCTTACGGCAGCACGAAACTGTTTATAGAATACATTTTAAAGGATCTTGCGAAGAGCGATCCCGAATTCAATATTGCTATTTTGCGTTATTTCAACCCCGTCGGGGCGCACCCGTCGGGCATGATAGGCGAAGACCCCAACGGAATACCCAACAATCTCTGTCCGTATATCACCAAAGTTTTGGTAGGTCAGCTTGAAAAGGTACACGTTTTCGGGGCGGATTATCCCACCAAGGACGGCACGGGCGTGAGAGATTTCATTCACGTTGTCGACCTTGCGAAAGGACACGTCCTCGCCGTGAGAAAATTGCTTGATAAATCGGGGCTTTTCGTCGTCAACCTCGGCACGGGCAGAGGTTACAGCGTACTCGAAATGATAGCGGCGTTTTCCAAGGCGGCGGGCAAGGAGATACCCTACGTCATCGAAGGCAGAAGGGCGGGCGACATTGCGGAATGTTACGCCGATCCCACGCTTGCGTATAAGCTTTTAGGTTTTAAAGCCGAAAAGACGCTCGACGACATGTGCGCCGATTCGTGGCGCTGGCAGAAGAACAACCCCGACGGCTATCCGGACGACTGAAATTCATGAATTTTTTAAAGCGGGTGCAAGGGCTTATCTATCCCGAAAAACTAACTTGCGATTTTTGCGGAAGGGAGATATTTTCGGGCAAGCTAGTCTGTGAGGACTGCGAGAGGGATCTCCCCAAAAATGCGGGATATATCTGCTTTAAATGCGGAAGGCGCACGCATATGCCGACGGAGCTGTGCGAAACGTGCGTAGGCAAAGAGCTGTTTTACGACGGCGCAAGAAGTGCGTTTTGCTACGACGGTTACGCCCGAAAGGGACTTGTCAACTTAAAGTTCAACAATATGCGCTATCTCGCACGCACCTTTGCGGAATATATGCGCCCCGTGTATCTTCTCTCGGGCTTTAACGCCGACGTCGCCGTTTGCGCACCCATAGGCAGACAGAGATTGTTTGACAGAGGATATAATCAGAGCGAACTCATTGCGAGGGAAGTGTGCGAGCTTGTCGGGCTTGAATTTTGCCCTCACGCCCTCTTGAAAATCAAGGAAACGCAAAGTCAGGTGGGGCTTACCGACGAGGAGAGAACTAAAAATCTCCGTGGAAGTTTTGCCGTAAACGAAGATTTCGACGCCGAGGACAAGACGATACTCGTCATAGACGACGTAATGACCACCGGCACAACGATAAACGAGATAGCGAGAGCGCTTAAACGTGCCGGTGCAAAGGAAGTTTATGCGCTCACCGCCGCTTCCGTCGACGCCGATGGCAGAAACAAATATTAAATCAAAGCCTCTTTAACGGGTGTTTCTCTTAGGGATTTTTTAAACATTATAAAAGAGTAGCAAGTTTCTGCTACTCTTTGCATTTTTTCTTTGCAAAACACACTAGCATAAATTAAGTTTTAAGTAAAGTGATATTGTTTGCATAGCAAACAGTTATATTTTTAGAATAATTCTAAAAGTTATATTTT
>CACXDQ010000112.1 GCA_902766475.1 uncultured Eubacteriales bacterium | reverse complement strand
TAGATGGGGTGGTTGCCGTTTATTTCAAGCACCTTGTTCGCCTTTACGTTCTGACCGGCGTTGGGCATCTGGTTTAATACCTTTTCCATTTCAAGCGAAACTTCGCCTTCCGAGGAGAGGCATACGGGGTGAGATTTAAGTACGGAAGATATCTTTACCTTGGCAACCTTATCGCCGAGCTGTTCTTTTATGGCGTCGAGCATTTCCTTGTCGGCGTCGTTTTCCTTTTCATCCGAAGAAAGCCCGAGATCTTCGCCTAAGATATTCTTGAATGTCTTGCCCTCGTATTCGCCGAGCATCTTGACGGCAAATTCGTCCACGTCGTCCGAAAATACGAGTATGTCATAGCCGAGGTCGAGAAGTTTTTCGCTCTGCGGCAACGCCTTTACCGCCGCTGCGGTCTTGCCCGTGCCGTAATAGATAAACTTCTGATCTCCCTTCATTTCATCGACGTATTCTTTAAGCGTAACGTACTTATCCTTAGTTACCGACTTGAACATTATGAGGTCTTGAAGGACGTCTTTGTTCATTCCCCAACCCGAATAAATGCCGTATTTAAGCTGCAAACCGAACCCGTCGAAGAACTTGTCGTAATTTTCTCTGTCGTTTTTCTGCATGTCGAGAAGTTCGCTCTTTATCTTCTTTTCGAGGTTAGATTCTATGAGTTGAAGCTGGCGGTTGTGCTGTATCGTTTCCCTCGAAATGTTGAGGGTAAGCTCGCTGTCGACAAGCCCTTTCACGAAGCTGAAATAGTCGGGCAGAAGGTCTGCGCATCTGTCGGTTATAAGCACGCCGTCGGTGTAGAGTTTTAAGCCCTTTTCATAGTTCTTTGAATAGTAGTTGTATGGAACTTGCGACGGAATGAAGAGTACGGCTTTATAGCTCACCGTGCCCTCGGTCGAGGTGTGTATCACCCTTAAAGGATCTTCATAGTCGTAAAACGTGTCTTTATAGAATTTGTTGTATTCGTCTTTGGTTATCTCGCTCTTGTTCTTCTTCCAGATAGGCACCATAGAGTTGAGCGTTTCGTCCTCTTTGTAGCTCTCCCTCTCCTTGCCCTCTTTTCTGTCCTCTTCCGACTGCTCTTTATACTTCGTAACAGCCATCTTTATGGGATAACGGATATAGTCGGAATACTTCTTGACGAGGTTTTTTATCTCGTATTCTTCGAGGTATTTATCGTATTTGTCGTCGTCGGTGTCGGCTTTTAAGTACAGAGTTATCTCCGTGCCCCGTTCTTCTTTCTCGGCGGGGAGAACGTCGTAGCCCTCTGTGCCGGACGAAACCCACTTGTACGCCTTGTCGCTTCCGAAAGCCTTGGACGTAACTTCTACTTTGTCCGCTACCATAAACGCCGAATAAAAGCCAACGCCGAATTGACCTATTACGTTCACGTCGTCGTTTTGCTTGGCGTCCGCATGTTCGTTTCTGAAATCGAAAGTGCCGCTCTTTGCGATAGTGCCGAGGTTTTCTTCGAGTTCTTTGTCCGTCATGCCGATGCCGTTATCGGAGATAGTGAGAGTTCTCTTTTCCTTGTCGGCGGTTATGTCGATATGGAAATCGTTTCTCGTAAGCCCCGAAAGCCCCTCTTTAAGCCCTTTATAATAGAGCTTGTCTATTGCGTCGCTGCAATTTGAAAGAAGCTCCCTTAAAAAAATTTCCTTGTGAGTGTAGATAGAGTTTATCATCATATCCAGCACTCTTTTTGATTGCGTCTTAAACGTCTTCATAAAATATCACCTCTTGTTAGCAATTTATTAAGATGAGTGTTAGCACTCTTTTTGTCTTAGTGCTAATATTATAACTCTCTTTAATAAGATTTGCAAGTGTTTGAGGTGATATTTTTGTTAAATTTTTAATTTTTTTCAGCGGCGAACGTCGAAGGCGGCGGTTATGGAGATAAAAAATTTGCCGTCTTTTCTGTCGAGGGATATTTCGGGCTTGCCGATAATTGTCAGATATTGGTTTAAAACGTCGGTTATATCGAGCGTTATCATATCGAGAGATGACGCACCGAGCGCAAATCTGTCGCCGTCTATAATATTCTTTATGCGCTTTACGTCATTAGACTTTCTTATCTTCATAGATTTTTCCTCAAACTTCTCCTTAAACTGCCCCAAAAACCCGAATATTGCCTATAACAATCGAATATCTTATTCTTGTTTTTGACAACGTTTAAAGAGAGGGTTTTAAACGCCTTATAGCCCTCGCTTTCGGGCGGAAGCTTGCCGGCTCCGGAAAGCATTACGGCGTCGTCTGACGGAATGACGCCTATAAGCTCCGTTCTCAAAACGCCCTCGACCTCTTCGGGGGAGAGAAGTTCTTTGTCGAGTATGAGATCGCCCCTCACCATGTTTACGAGAACTCTTACGCTTTTTAGTTTATAGCCGCCGAGCGCCGAAATAACTTTGTCTGCGTCCCTTATTGCGGAAAGAAGGGAAGTCGTTACGACTATCGCCTCGTCCGCTTGCGAAACGGCGGTGTGAAAGCCGCCCGAAATGCCGGCTGGGCAATCTATCAATATATAATCGAAATAGGGAAAAAGTTCGTCGATTACGGTTTTAAGCCCGTCGGGCGAAACGCCGCTTTTAAAGGAATGGGAAGAGGGCAAGACGTACAAATTTTTGTCGAACGGGCATTGAACGAGGGCTTGTTTCGCCCGGCAACGCCCGTTTGCGGCGTCGATGACGTCGTAGGAAATGAGATTTTCCACGCCCGTTATCACGTCGAGGTTATTCAGTCCGAAATCGGCGTCGACAAGACAGGTGCGCTTGCCGCATTTTGAGAGGAAATAGCCGAGATTTGCCGTTATCGTCGTCTTGCCGACGCCGCCCTTTCCCGACGTTATCACTATTTTTCTGCACACTGTATCCATATAATATATATTAAATCATATCCGAAATCGAAAAAAGAGCGTCTTTGTCGCAAAATGAAAAAAACCGCCGAAAGCGGAGTGATATTGTTTGCATAGCAAACAGTTATATTTTTAGAGTAATTCTAAAAGTTATATTTTGACTTGCAGTCAAAGTTATATTATAT
>CACXDQ010000111.1 GCA_902766475.1 uncultured Eubacteriales bacterium | reverse complement strand
GGGCGAACATCTGCGTTGCCCAGTAAGTTCCTTCCTGACGGGCAAGCTCGTAAGCGTTTTCACCGGTTATTACGGTAGGCTCGGCGTCTTTTACGAATTGACCGTTCTGTATAGTGCCGAGAGTTGTAGCCTCGCCGGACATGGTGTATTTGAGCTGGTGCTGAGCCGCACCGTCCACGTCAGCCGCAACGGCGTTGAACGTAAGGTCTATATACTGCTCTCTGTACTTACCTGTCCAAACGATCGGATAAACTCTTTTCTTCTGAATTTGCTTTAAGAGAACGTAGAAATCGTCGTAAGTTACGGGCAAACCGTCGTCGTAAGTGCCGGCAGTGCCGTCGGGGCCGACCGATTTAACGGTATTGCCTCTGCCGACGAACATAGCGTCCTCGGTCGTAGCGGTTTTATAGCCGTCTCTGAAGAAGAGGTCTTTCTGCTCGAAGAGGTCGATATTGTAGATGAAGCCGAGGTTACCCTGATAGTGAGGTATGCCGTAATATTTGCCGTTTATGGTGTAATAATCTTGCTGCTGATCGGTGAGCTTGGAAGCTATCGTCTTTCCGCCGTCGAATTGGTTGGGGGTAGTGATAGCGTCGGTAATATCGCCGATAACGTCGCCGTTGCCGTCGCCGAGGTAGAGTTTATAATAATCTTGACCTTCGGTGAAATACATTTCGTGTTTGCTGTTTCTTATGTCGTTTGCGCTCTTTTCGGCAGAGCCGGGCTTTTCGCCGGTAACGATAAGTTCAACGCCCTTTTTGCCGCTTTCATAAGAAACGTCTTTCTGCATTTCCTCGAATCTCGTCTTTGCCTCGTACAGCCAGCCGGTACCGTAACCGCCGTTATAGTTCCAGATGTAAAGCTGTGTTTTAGACTCGTCCACGCTGACGTTGACGTCAGACGGACGACCTCCGCAACTGCCCGCTGTGATGCAGGTTGCAAGCGCCATTGCGCATGCTGCGGTTACTTTGCTGATTTTTTTCATACATTTGCTCCTTTCCCGTAAAACGGGCATTTATTTTTCATTTTCTTGGCAGACCGCTTTCGGTTTTAGCGAAAACGGCAAACGGGCTGAAAACTCCACCCTTTTCTTATGCTTAAATATATTATACCATTGTACTTAAAATTTGTCATTATATATAAATTGCAAATATGTGCTTAAAAATTGCATCGTGAGGGTTTAATACCGCAATCGTTTATCTTTTTTTGTCTTTTTATTTGACAAATTATATATCGATGAAAAAACGCCGCTTGAAAAACCGTGTTTATATGACCTCTCTTAACGTTTACGATCGCTTTTGCGGAGGGTTTCAGCCGTCATTTTACTCATCTTAATATCTTTATCGGTTATTATTATATAATAAACGGGCGTAAATTCCAATATGGTATTAGCTAAAACCGTATGTTATTTATTTTTTTAAAACGTTTGACCTCACGCATCGCTTATTTTCCCAAATTTCATTCTTGCGATAAATTAACGGATATGCGGATTTTTTCGCCGTAAATAAACTTTTATACTCATTTTTCACAACCGTCGGGTGTCCTCAAAAAAATCATAAAAGTTATTGACAACGGCTTTTTTCGGTGATATAATATAGGCATGGAAAACATAAAAACACAAAAAATTTATCCATACGTCGGAAATATTTACGAATCTTCCCGTATAGGAAATTTTGAGCATGCCTCGCCGTGGAAAACGGCTGAAACGGCGTTTAACTGGATAAATTTCGAATATCCCGTCTATCACGGACACGTCGATTGGGAGCTTACCATCGTGCTTGACGACTGTATAGTGCAGAAACTCAACGGCGAAGAAACGCTTATGACCGAGGGCATGGCTTGCCTTGTCGGGCCAAACGACATGCACGAATTCCGCTATCCTAACGGGGTGAAAAATCAATATCAAGGGGTATGCCTTTTGTATCGGGACAGATACATGAAAAAACTGCTCGACTTGTGGTCGCCCGACCTTTACGACAGAATTTCCAACGATCGCCAGCCCTTTTATTTCACTCTTTCCCGTTCGTCGATAGAAAAATACACGGATATATTGCTTTCGATACAGACTTTCCAGAACTGCAACACGCCCGAAACGGAGTTTCAATGCAATATGGTCTGCTCGAACATTTTGCTTAAATTTCTCGATCACTATCGGCAAGGCTCGAACATTCCCACCACTTTAAAGCCGTTTATACAGAACATCAACAACCCGATGATAACGCCGGAACAGCTCAAAGAAGAACAGGAAAAACTGCCGTACAGCTATTCTCAGCTCACGAGGCTCTTTAAGAAGTATATGCATTGTACGATAACTCAATACGTCAACAGAGCAAAACTCGAATATGCCAAAGAGCTGCTGTCTACTACGGATCTGTCCATAATCGACATAACGAACGAGCTGAATTTTGAATCGCCGAGCTATTTCCACAATCTTTTCAAGAAACATTTCGGCGTAACACCGGCAAGTTACAGAAAGACATAGTTGAAATAAGTCAGATAATTTACTTTCTCCGACACGGCGTAAAATCACCCGAACAAAGGCGTAAAATCACTTGTAATAATGCACAAAATCACCCACATAAAGGCAAACAAAAAAGCTATCCGAAAAACGGATAGCTTTTTACAGTAGTTTTCGTTAAAACTCTTATTCCATGGTAGCGGTAGCGCCGGCTTCCTTGAGTTTTGCAACCATCTTTTCAGCTTCGTCTTTAGCGACGGCTTCTTTGATGGTGCCGAGTTTTTCAACCATGTTCTTAGCGTCGACAAGGCCTGCGCCGGTGATTTCACGAACAGCCTTGATAACAGCGATCTTGTTTCCGCCGACTTCTTTCAATACGACGTTGAATTCAGTCTTTTCTTCTTCAGCGGGAGCAGCAGCGGCAGCAGCAGCGCCGGCAACAGCTACGGGAGCGGCAGCGCTTACGCCGAATTCCTCTTCGATAGCCTTAACGAGGCTATTGAGTTCAAGAACGGTCATACCTTTGATTTCTTCGATAAATTTTGCAATATCAGCCATTTTTATTTTCCTCTTTTAATTATTTTTGCTCTTAAAAATTAAGCGTTCTGCTCTTTTTTCTCGGCAACGGCGTTAAGAGCAACAGCCAAGCCACGTACGATGCCGGAAAGTGCGCCGGCAAGTTTTGCAACGAGAACCTCTCTGGAAGGAATCGATGCGAGTGCTTTTACCGCTTTTGCGTCCTGATAAGCACCGTCGACGTAAGCGCTTTTTACAGCGATCTTATCGTTTGTGTTTTTACACATTTCGACGGCGATCCTTGCGCCGCTCGTCTCATCTTTGCAGAATGCGACGGCAGTGGGACCGTTAAGGTCGTTATCAAAGGCGGTAACGTCGAGTTCGTTGAAAGCACGTCTTAAAAGGGTATTTTTAAGTACCTTATATTCGACGTTCTCCTTTCTCATATTACAACGAAACTCGGTATCCTCAGCGACGGTAAGGCCTTTATAATCGATCAATACGACCGATTTGCTGGCGGTTATCTTCGCTTTGATGTCTTCAACAATTTGCTTTTTAGCTTCTACGTTTGCTGACAACCTTGTTTACCTCCGTTAAACTTTGAATGAAAACAGCCCTCGACCGCATGAGGTCGAGGGCAAAATAAACATAAAATAACGCTTAAATTCTGCTCAACAAACCTCGGCGGGTAGCGCAATGCGCTTTATGACCTGCTGTCTTCGGCGTTTGATTACTTGGTTATTATATCACGTCCGACAATATTTGTCAAACGAATTTAACCGAAAATTATACGTTTCTCGGCAAAACTTTTACGCCGGGACCCATGGTGCTGGTAACGGCTACGCTCTTGACGTACTGACCTTTTGCGGCAGCCGGTCTGGCCTTCAAAATAGCCTCGGCAAGTGCGTTGTAGTTTTCAACAAGCTTTTCTCTGCCGAAACTCTTCTTTCCGATAGCGCAGTGGATGATAGCCTGCTTGTCAAGTCTGTATTCGACTTTACCTGCTTTGATATCGGCGATAGCCTTAGCTACGTCCATCGTTACCGTACCCGACTTGGGGTTGGGCATCAAGCCCTTGGGGCCTAAGAGTTTACCTATTCTACCGACGACGCCCATCATATCCGGCGTCGTGATGACTGCGTCGAAATCAAACCAGTTTTCCTTCTGAATTTTAGCTACAAGCTCTTCTGCGCCGACGTAATCTGCGCCCGCCGCCGTAGCTGCGTCCGCCTTTTCACCCTTAGCAAGAACGAGAACTTTTACAGATTTACCCGTTCCGTTAGGAAGGACGATAACGCCTCTGACTTGCTGATCGGCTTGTTTGGGATCGACGCCGAGTCTGCAATGGAATTCTATGGTTTCATCGAATTTAGCCTTGGCGTTGTTGAGAACAATGTCTATCGCCTCGCCTACTTCGTATTGTTTAGTGCGGTCAAATGCCTTTATACTATCGGCATATTTTTTTCCGTATTTCATTATTAAAGAATCCTCCTTGTGGTTCTTGCGGGAATTTTCCCTCCCACTTCTCTATAAAATTATTCCTCTACAGTTATACCCATGCTGCGGGCAGTACCCTTGATCATGCTCATAGCGGCTTCGAGCGAAGCGGCGTTTAAATCGGGCATCTTCTGCTTAGCTATCTCTTCGACCTGAGCTTTTGTGAGCTTAGCGACTTTGTCCTTATTGGGCTTAGCGCTTGCGGTCTCGATCTTACAAGCTTTTTTGATGAGTACGGGTGCCGGCGGCGTTTTAAGTACGAACGTGAACGAACGATCCTGATAGATAGTGATTACCACGGGAATTATCAAGCCGACGTCCTGAGCGGTCTTGGCATTGAATTCCTTAGTGAAACCCGGAATGTTAATACCGTAAGGTCCCAACGTGGAGCCGACCGGTGGTCCCGGTGTAGCTTTTCCGGCTTGCAGTTGCAATTTTACGATTGCAGTAACTTTTTTAGCCATATTTCTCCTCCATAAATTGTGGTGTTAGCGAAAGCGCCATGAAAAATTTAACGCCCCTCCCACTTATATAAAGGCAAACGCAAAATGCGCTCGCTTTTACGCAAATTTTATTAAAAAAACAATATTTTTAACACGACTTTAGGTCGGATGCCATCCGACTTAAAATCTCTAAATATCATTCGATATTCGTATTTATTTTATCAAGCTGAATGAGGTCTACTTCCGCCTCGGTCTCCGTGCCGAATAAGGACATTCTTATCTTCACTTTCTGAGTGGAGTTGTTTATATCCTCTACGACGCCCACGGAATCGACAAGCGCACCGGAAATGACCCTTACGCTGTCGCCCACAGCTATGTCGCTTTCGACGACCTTCTCTTCGAGGCGCATCTTTCTCACCTCGTCGGCGCCGAGCGGTATAGCCTTACCTTGCGGACCGACAAAGCCCGTAACGCCCCTCGTGTTGGTGATGAGATACCACATGTCGTTGGAATATACCATCTTTATAAAGACGTAGCACGGGAAGATCTTTCTCTGAACGATCTTCTTCTTGCCGTTCTTTTCCTCGATGGTCTCTTCCATGGGGATCTTGATGTCGAGGATTATCTCGCTCAGATCGTTGTTTTCGATGAGCTTTTCGATAGTGTCCTGCACCAAAGACTCATAGCCGGCGTAAGTATGAATGACGTACCATTTAGCCGTTTCGGGCCCGCCCATCAGAGTACCTCGCTTATAATAGCGCCGCTGCCCTGTATAAGTTTAAGCCCCTGTTGTAAACCGAGGTCTATAAACATTATAAGAACTAACACGATAAGCACCGTGAGAAGGACAGCGCCGAGCTGTTTTAACACAGTCGGGAAAGTAGGCCAGGTGACCTTTTTAAGTTCGGAGAAAACTTCCTTTATCTTGCCCCACATACGGACGAAGATATTGGGTTTTTTATCCGACTTTTTTACCTTCTTTTCGGCATTCGCTTTTTTGTTGTTTTCCATGATCTTTTACCTCACGCAAAAATCGCAGATCACTTCGTCTCTTTATGAAGAGTATGCTTTCTGCAGAAAGGACAGTATTTATTGAACTCAAGTCTGTCCGGATCATTCTTCTTATTCTTGTAGTCGTCGTAATTTCTCTGCTTGCATTCAGTACAAGCCAAAGTAATTCTGGTTCTGTTTCCTTTTGCCATTTCTTTTGCCTTCCCAAAAAATTAACACCCCACACGGAGTGCTAATATATTTTACAACATCTATAACCCTTTGTCAAGCTATTTACAAGACAATTTTAAATGTTTTTGACTAATTTGATGATTTTTTTGCCTTGAAAAGCTTTTCGTCGCAAAAAGCCGGTATTACTCCGCCATGAAAGCTTCGACGGCGGCGATAGCGTCTATCTCGACGAATTTGGGGTTTTCTTTAAGACCGTGTTGCTCCGCACACTGATCTATAAGTATCTTAGCGTATTTGAGCGCCCTGCCCGATTTAACTCTTAAAAGCACGGGAACGGTAACGTAAGTCTTTTTATCCGAAACGTCCTTGCAGTGGAATTTGGGATCGATGGAGTTTATATCCATATTTAAATAAAGCTTGAGCGTTTTGCCGGCGACGGAGAGTTTGACGAACTGCAAACGCCCCTGGTTTATACTGTCGAACTTCTTGGAAATTCTCGCCTTGAGCTTTTTGAATCTCAAAGCGTAATTTTTAAGCTCGTCGTATCTGTCCTGCAAAAGCTCGTCCGCACGGAGCATTTTCTCCGCAAACGTGGGCGAGGGAACGTATTTGGGTTTGGTGGGAGCGGGAGCTTCGCCCATCTCGTCTATAACGAGGGCTGCGGAATCCATAGCCGCAAGCTCTTCCATCTCGGCAAATTCTTCGGGGTAATACCTCTGCATATCACGCTTGCAGGCGGACAAAATTTCGTCGTTAAGTTCAAACCCCTCTTCGTTTACGGTCGCAAAAAAGCCGTTTTGAAGGACCGCATCGCTGAGCGGCGCACCAAGAAAAGTTCTCATAGTTACACCTCACCAAAATATCGCATTAAAGCAGATACTATGCTTTCACATCTCTATTATAAACTAATTTTAAACAATAATCAAGCGTTATCGACTTATTTTTTACATATTTTTTATATTTTTTTACAAAAAAGACAAATTTTTCTTTTTCGGATAAACCCGTTCACTTTATTTGACATTTATTTTTTGCGGGCGTATAATATATCGGCACGCTCTTTCGGGGCGTTATCATTATTATATATAAAGGTGCTATGATGGAGATCATAAATATCTTTTACTACCTTGCGGTAATTCTCATCTTTGCAAAGGTATTCGGGCTTATAGCGAGGAAAATAGGCTTGCCGCAAGTTGCGGGAATGGTCGTTGCCGGCGTACTTATCGGGCTTATGGGCTATTTAAACGATCCCGACAACTTCTTTCTCAGTTTCTTCATAAAGCCTGACGCCGAGGAAATGGACATTCTGCACGTCTTTGCGCAGATAGGCGTCGTCCTCATTCTGTTTTCGAGCGGACTCGAAACAAACTTGCAAGATCTTAAAAAGAGCGGCGGCTCGGCGTTTTTGATCGCACTTGCCGGCGTTATCGTGCCGATGTTTCTGGGAACGGTCGGCACGCTGCTTTTTATGAACGGGTATTCCGACTTTAACTCCGACAAGTTTTTGAACGCAATATTCGTAGGTACGATATTGGCGGCGACGAGCGTGGGCATTACCGCCGAAACGCTCAAAGAACTCGGAAAGCTTAACGGAAAAGTCGGGCAGACGATAATGAGTGCGGCGATAATCGACGACGTGATCGGCATAATAGCGCTCAGCATAGTTACGAGTTTAAGGAGCGGCGGAGCGGCGCAGATAGGCATGACCTTATTGAGAGCTCTCGGCTTCTTCGTTTTCGCAATAGGCGTAGGCATACTGCTCCGCATATATTTCAAGTGGGAAGAACACAAGTTCCCCCACAAGCGCAGAACGAGCATTTTTGCATTCGGAATGTGCTTTTTATTCGCATTCGTTGCGGAGAAATTTTTCGGGATCGCCTCGATAACGGGCGCATACCTCGCCGGAATAATGCTGAGCGGTCTTGACGACACCAATTTCGTCGACAGAAAAGTAATCGTGAGCGGATATATGATATTTACGCCCATATTCTTTTCATACATAGGCATCAGCGCCGATTTCAGCGGCTTTAATATAAGCTATCTGCTGTTTGCCTTAACATTCGTCGCACTCGGCATAATAGGCAAGATAATCGGGTGCGGACTTACCGCCAAACCTTTCGGGTTTACCAATAAAGAGTCGGTAACGGTGGGCTGCGGAATGATAGCGAGGGGCGAAGTTGCGCTCGCCGTATATTCGGCGGGAAGAAGCCTCATAATGCCCGAAGGCGGAATAGACCCTCTCGTTGCGACGATATTTTTAATAGTTATCTCTTCGATAGTTTGCCCCATACTTTTAAAGCTGTTGTTCAAGGACAAAAAAGAGGGGTTGCCGCTCGAAGAAAAACAGCAATAAGTAAGCCTATAAGTCGGTTAAACGGCAAAAAGCGGGCTTTCGCTAAACTTTGCGAAAGCCCGCTTTTAAAATGCTTTTAATTCATTACATCTTTATATACTGTTCCCTCTCTGCGCCGACGGAAACGTAAGTTATTTTACATTCGGTAGCCTTTTCGATGAACTTGATATAGTCGTAAGCTTCTTTGGGAAGATCTTCGGCTTTTTTGCACGAAGATATGTCGCAGTTCCAACCCTTCATCTTTACGATGACGGGCTTGCAGCGATCGAGCATATCGGTAAAGGGGAATTCGTGTATCTCCTCGCCGTCAAGTTCGTAAGCGACGCAAACCTCTATCTCTTCATAGCCCGACAGAATATCGAGTTTGGTAAGTGCGACTTCGGTCGCCCCCTGCATTCTGACGCCGTACTTGGAAGCGACGACGTCGAAAGGACCGACTCTTCTCGGTCTGCCGGTAGCTGCGCCGTATTCTCCGCCCGCCTTACGCAAATATTCAGCCTTTTCGCCGAAATATTCCGCCGTGAAAGGTCCTTCCCCGACGCAAGTCGAATACGCCTTCATAATGCCTATTGCGCTGTCGAGCTTGTGGTTGGGTATGCCCGCCCCGATGGGTGCGTAAGAGGAAATAGTCGACGAAGAAGAGGTATAGGGATAGATGCCGAAATCAATATCCCTGAGTGCGCCGAGCTGAGCCTCGAACATTATCTTCTTTCCGCTCTTCGCCGCATTGTCGAGATAAACGGACGTGTCGCAGACGAAATCTTTGAGCTGTCCGCCGTATTCTTCAAGGTATGCGACCATCTCGTCATATGAAACCGGCTCGTGCTTATAGCCGCCCTCTATAAAGAGGTTTTTCCATTCGACGATGCCCTTCAATCTTTCCTTCATGATATCGAAGTGGAAAAGCTCGCCCATGCGGAGCGCCTTTTTAAAGTATTTATCGGCGTATATAGGCGAAATGCCACGGAGCGTAGAGCCGAATTTCTTATCTTTTAGCCTCTGTTCTTCCAAGCCGTCTTGAAGGACGTCGTAAGGCATACAGATGACCGCCTTATTTGAAATTTTAAGGTTTTCGGGCGTTATCTTTATACCCGCTTCCCTGAGCTTTGCGATCTCGCCGCAAAGGTGCTTTAAATCGACGACCATGCCGTTGCCCATGACGTTTACGACCGTGTCACGCAAAATTCCGGACGGCAAGAGGTTTAATATAAACTTGCCCTTGTCGTTAATGACGGTGTGCCCCGCATTGTTTCCGCCCTGATACCTTACGACTATGTCGTAATCGGACGAAAGCAAGTCGACCATTCTGCCCTTGCCCTCGTCGCCCCAGTTGATACCGACGATTGATGTTAACATAATTACCCTCTGTGATTTTATAATTTGAGAGTCAGCCTCTCAACCTAAATATTATAAACCTTTTGAGAGTGAAAAGTCAAGTATTGTTTTCAAAATGGACGGGTTAAAAGCTATTAGAATTTCTTATACCTTTTTTTAAAACGTATAAGCTGTACTTATACATCACGCCGCATTTACAAATAAAGTGGGGCTATAAGTCGATAAAACGGCAAAAAGCGGGCGTGCGTTGCCGAAGGCATACGCACGCCCGCTTTTTATCAGCTCTCGATAACGCCGGCAGCTCTCAGCGAAGCAAGCAGAGAATTGAACGAGGTTATAACGGCAGCAAGATCGGCGGTAACGTCAAGGTCTGCGACGGCGGAGCCGGGAACGATCTCACCCGTTGCGCCCGTAGCCCCGGTCGCTCCCGCAGCACCCGTTGCGCCCGTAACCCCGGTCGCTCCCGTAGCACCCGTAGCACCCGTTGCACCGGTAGGTCCGGTAGGACCGATTTCACCAACTGCGCCCGTTGCGCCTGTGGGACCGGTAGGACCGATTTCACCAACTGCACCCGTTGCGCCCGTAACCCCGGTCGCTCCCGTAGCACCCGTTGCACCGGTAGGTCCGGTAGGTCCGGTGGGTCCGATTTCCCCGACGGCGCCGGTTGCACCCGTAGGACCGGTAGGACCTATTTCTCCGGGGATACCCTGTATTCCTTGAAGTCCTTGAACGCCTTGCGGACCTGTCGCCCCGGTCGCACCCGTGGCGCCCGTTGCACCCGTTGCGCCCGTCGCTCCGGTAACTCCCCTCGGTCCGGTTGCGCCGGTTGCGCCCCTTATGACGGTAACCGTATTGTTGTTATTATTATTTTGCATGTTGTTGAAACATCTCGTACACCCGAAACCTCTCGTTACGCAAAACATAATTTTCCTCCAAAAGTGAATTCGTAACACAAAAGCGTTACACCTTATCATATTGATAGATAGAGGAAAAATGTTACCGTGAGCATAACTTTATCGCTTTGTATGATAGTTAAAAACGAAGAAAAAGTTCTCGGAAGAGTTCTTGAAAGCGCAAAAAAATTTGCCGACGAGATAATAATAGTCGACACCGGCTCGACCGACAAGACCAAGGATATAGCCCGAAAATACACAGATAAAATTTACGATTTTAAGTGGATAGACGACTTTGCGGCGGCGAGAAATTACAGTTTTTAGCTTGCCGAAAAAGAGTACGTTATGTGGCTTGACGCCGACGACGTTGTAACGGATACCGACGTACAAAAGATGACCAAACTCAAAGAAAAGCTCGAAACAGATAAAGCGGACGCCGTTTTCTGCCCTTACGTTGCGGCGACAGACGGCGACGGAAAGCCAATTTTCACCTACTACCGTGAAAGGGTGTTGAAGAGAAAAACGTGTCCGAAGTGGGAGGGTTTTATACACGAATGTATCGCCGCAAAAGGCAAGATAATTTACGACGATTTCACCGTTTATCACCTTAAATCCGAAGAGAAAAGCGAGGCGCAGAAGGACAGAAATCTACTTATTTTTATCAAAAATATCGCAAAGGGTGCAAAGCTCACCCCACGGGATAATTTTTATTACGGCAGAGAGCTTTATTATAACGGAATGTACGACGAGGCGCTTGCCGTGCTTGAAAGGGGGCTTGACCGAAAAGAGCTTTCCACGGCGAACGCCGTGGAAAGCTGCAAGATAATTTCATATTGTTTAAGTCAAAAGGGCGATGGTCACAGCGCTCTCAACGCCCTTTTCAAAAGCTTTTCTTTCGGAGAGCCGAGGTCGTCCGTACTCTGCCGTATAGGAGAGATTTTCAAGGAAAATAAAGAATACAAGACGGCAATTTTCTGGTATAAAGCGGCTCTACTCAGCGCCGACCACGCAAAGGACGGCGATTTCGAACTTCCCGAAACGAGGGAAATAATTCCGCTTATCGAGCTTTGCTATTGTTATTATAAAATCGGCGATATAAAAGCCGCCCTATATTATCATGGGCGGGCGAAAGAAGTTTCGCCCGCCCATCCGTCGGTGATCTATAACGATAAATTTTTCAAAAACAACGGTCTATAAGTCGATTATCTGTCAAGTAAGGGATAATACAGCGCAGGGAGAGCGCTCCAACCGTGGCAGAGCGAGCCGGCGCCGCCGAAGTCGTCGCCGCCCAAGATCGTTTCCCAGAACGACGTCGAGCCCTGATCGAGCATAAAGCCGTATTTTCTGTCTATATCCGACAAAACGTATGAAGTATATTTGCCTTTATCCGTCATTAAAAGTGCGTCATACTTGAACGTAAGCATGCTGAGCGTGCAATCGACAAGCCCGTTATCGTCTTTCACCAAAGTTTCGCAAATCGTCTTTGCGACCTCGCCCGAAGCGACGCCCGTCAAAACGGCGTAAGCGTTGGTGAGTTCGGCATAGTGTTCTCTGTCCGTAAACGTCTTATAAAGCCCCCTCTCCTCATCGAAGAAAGTCTTGTTTACCGCAATGGAAATTTCACTTATAACTTTGTCGTAATATTTTTCTCTGTCCGTTTTTTTAAGCATTGCGCAAATTTTCTTCATGCTCTTTGCCGCCAGGACGGTATTGAGATTCAAAACGCAGTCGGTTTCCGTTTCAAAACGTGGTGCGTCGGCCAAGAGGTCGTCGCTCCACTCGTAGAAATTCCACATATCTTTTCCGACAAATCTCTTTACAAGCCCGCCTTCCATCCTTTCCGCAAACTTGCTGAAAACGCTCTCGATTTTATCAAAATACCCGTCTATAAGTCGATTATCGCCCGTATGTTCGGCATATTCCGCCATGGCGATAAGATAGAAAAGAGAGAACGACGGAATGGCGAGCGTTTCGGAAGTGGGCACGACGATGGAGATAACGCCCTCGGGGTGCCTGTCCTCACTCATAAGTTTCAATGCGCCGTACTGGAAGTCGGTATTTTCAAACGCGGAATATCCGTATTTCATCTGCAAGCGGCTGTCGAGCGCATAGAAGCCCTGCTCTCTCCACGGACAGTCGAAATAATGCTCGAATGCGTTGAGCCTGAGCGTTCTCTTCGCCGTGTCGTAGATCTGTTGACGTCTGCCGGTCGTAGCGGTGAACGCTCTGTCTTTAAATGGATATACGACGGGAAGCAACCCCAATTTATATATTTCGCAATCGCCCTCGACGGAAAAATATCTCAGCCCGAGTTTTCTCAAAGGGTTGAACATGCAAATCTTTTCGCCGTTTCCGATTATCTCGAAAGAAAAATCTCTGCCGCCGATAAGCCTTGGCACCTCGCCGCCCACAAGCCTTTCGCCGAATGATATTATAACGTGCTGTCCTTTTGCGGCTTTAAGCTCAACGACGGGATAGCCGACAGTTTCTCTGCCGACGTCGTACACGTTGCCGACAAGCCTTTTCGCCTCGGCAAACTCTTCATACATAAGTCTTGATATAGGGCGTTTAAAGAGCTTTTCGGGCATATTTT
>CACXDQ010000110.1 GCA_902766475.1 uncultured Eubacteriales bacterium | reverse complement strand
TTATTTGTTTTTCAAAAACTCGTCGATGGACTTGGCGGCGATCTTGCCGGCACCCATCGCCGATATCACCGTCGCCGCACCCGTTACGGCGTCGCCGCCGGCGTAGACGTTCTCCCTCGAAGTGAGTCCGCCCTCGTCGACGATTATTCCGCCACGGCGGTTTACTTCCAAGCCCGAAGTAGTGTTTTTAATGAGCGGGTTGGGCGAAGTACCTATCGCCATTATCACGACGTCGACGTCGAGCGAAAATTCGCTGCCCTCGACGGGTACGGGCTTCCTTCTGCCCTTTTCATCGGGCTCGCCCAGCTCCATTTTAATGCACTTTATGCCCGTTACGAAACCGTTTTTGCTATCTCTCGGATCTTGTTCGTTCTTATATCCTATAATTTCGACGGGGTTGCACAGAATTTTAAACTCTATCCCCTCTTCCTCGGCGTGTTCGACCTCTTCCTTTCTCGCCGGAAGCTCTTCCATCGAACGGCGGTAGACGATATACACCTTTTCTGCGCCCAGCCTCAAAGCCGTCCTTGCGGCGTCCATAGCGACGTTGCCGCCGCCCACGACGGCGACCTTTCCGCCCTTCATAATAGGCGTGTCGGGCTCGTCGAGATAGGCTTTCATGAGGTTGCTTCTCGTCAAAAACTCATTTGCGGAATACACCCCTTTGAGCGCCTCGCCCGGGATATTCATAAAGTTCGGAAGCCCTGCGCCCGAGCCTATAAACACCGCCTCGAAGCCCATTTCGAAAAGCTCGTCGACGGTCAACGTCTTACCTATAACGACGTTGGTTTCGACGTCGACGCCGAGCGCTTTGAGCGTTTCGACCTCTTTTTTTACAATGCTTTTGGGAAGCCTGAATTCGGGTATTCCGTAAACAAGCACCCCTCCGGCTGTATGTAACGCCTCGTAAACCGTTACCTTATACCCTTTTTTCGCAAGGTCGCCGGCGCACGTCAGCCCCGACGGGCCGGAGCCTACTATTGCCACCCTGTGCCCGTTATATTCCGCTTTTTGAGGAATTTTATTTGAATGTTCGTTGTGATAGTCGGCTACAAAGCGTTCGAGCCTACCGATACCGACCGGCTCGAATTTGATCCCGAGCGTGCATTTGCTTTCGCATTGCGTCTCTTGCGGACAAACTCTTCCGCATACGGCGGGGAGCGACGACGTCGTCGAAATAATATCGTAAGCGCCCTCGAAGTCCTCTTCCTTTACCCTCGCAATAAATTCGGGTATGCGGATATTTACGGGACAGCCCTCTACGCACGGCTTGTTTTTACAATTCAAGCATCTCTGCGCCTCTTTTACGGCTATTTCTCTCGAATAGCCGAGCGCCACTTCTCTGAAATTTTTCGCCCTTTCAAGCGGCGGCTGAGTTGGCATTTCGTGTTTTTTGGGGTTTATCGCCATATTATTTTACCCCCTTCAAGAGATTGCAAACCCTCTCGTGCGCCCTTCTTTCAAAATCAAAATACATTCTGCCCCTCGACATCGCCTCGTCGAAATCTATCTCGTAACCGTTGAAGTCCGGCCCGTCGACGCAGGCGAATTCGGTAACCTTTTCGCCGTTTCTGTTCAAAGTAAGTCGGCAACCGCCGCACATGCCCGTGCCGTCTATCATAATGGGGTTCATCGAAACGGTAACGGGCGTGCCGAACGGCCTTGCCGTTTCCACGACGAATTTCATCATTATGAGCGGACCTATCGTGATTATCATATCGAATTTTTCGCCGCCCGACAGCATTTCTTTAAGCGGAACGGTAACGTTGCCCTGCCTCTTATAGCTTCCGTCGTCGGTCATAATTATAAGTCTGTCGGAGCAAGCCTTGAACTCGTCCTCCAAAATCACCAGATCTTTATTTCTGAAACCTATTATGCTCGTAACGTCTGCGCCCATATCGTGAAGGGCTTCGGCAACGGGCATTGCTATTGCGCAGCCCACGCCGCCGCCCACTACGCACACCTTTTTAAGCCCGTCTAAATGGGTTGCGGTGCCGAGCGGCCCCACGAAGTCTTGCAAAAAATCGCCCTCTCTCTTCAAATTGAGCTTTTCGGTAGTTGCGCCGACTATCTGAAAAATGATCTTGACGGTGCCGTCATCTCTATTCGTTCCGGCGATCGTGAGCGGAATTCTCTCCCCGTCCTCGTCAACTCTTAAAATAATGAACTGCCCCGACTTTGCCTTGTTTGCGACGAGCGGCGCTTCCACTTCCATCTGCGTAACCGTCTTATTGAGGTCTTTTCTCCTTACTATCCTATACATTTCATCACCCGAACAACACGAAGAACGTACCCGACGGGAACGCCCTCTTTATCGAAATTTCTATATAAACGGTATAATCTTCCCTTTGCTCTCCGACGTATTTGTCCTTTATCTCGGCGTAAGATACGCTTATCGGCACTTTGTCGGAATTGAACGCCCTCAAAGCTGGGCGATAGATATACTCGTCATAATCGCCCGAAAGAACTTCCGACGCCGATTTTCCCGACACGAAATCGTAACTTCCGTCCCACTTAAAAAGCGCATCGGGCAGTTGGTCGAATTTTAAAATAGTCTTTTGCCCGGCGACGAGAGAGGAAAGATCGAAAACGAGTGCGCTCGAATTTTCAACGGAAAAGTCGTTCAAGGAGATGGCCTCGTCGAAACGAGGCTCATTTTTAAGCTCCATAAATAGTTTCATTACGACGGGGCCGCCCGTTTTCATGTTGACGGTGAAGAAATATTCGCCTGAAACAAGCTCCTCTTTCGACGTGTAATCGCCGAAGAGGGCGCAGTTATCCTCCCCCTCTTCGAGGGCGACGGGCTTTCCGCTTTTGTCGAACAGCTCCACGCCGCCTATCTCACCCTCGTATTCCTCTTCGAGGGCGAGTTCGAGATAGAAAAATTCGTCAGATTCGGAAACGTACTTGAATCTGTTTGCGCCTTCACGCAAATTTACCGAAAACTCTTCCGACAGATCTATCCTCGAAGAAGCCTCGGCGTATTCGTAAGTAGCGCCTTCCTCGTCCGCATTGCCGCCGCAGCCGACAAGGAAACAAAGAGTTATGCACAGCAAAGCCGCAATTATGATAAATAACCTATTTTTCACGAACGGTTTCACATCCTTTCATTGTTTTTTACGATTATATCATAATTATTATTTTTTTACAATAATTTTTAAGACCTTTTTCAGCCGAAATAATCTTTTACGGGCGACGATCTGCCGCCGACGCCCTTTAACTTCTCTATCTCGGCGGTAAGGATGGCGTTCTGCTTTTTGAGCGCCTCGTTTTCACGGCGAACGGAGAGAGCTATTCTGTCGTACAGCTTGTTTATCTCGTCTTTGAGCCGCTCGGTATCTCCGACGGGCGAAAGCTTGGGAAGGTAGGGATCGAAACACTTGCCGAACTCGCCCCTTATCTCGTCCATCACGTCGAAAACGGTATCTCTGTCGTATCGTATCATATTTCTGTACTTGTTCTGATAGCGGAGCGCCGTAACGGGATCGTCCGTCATCTCGGAAATAGTCCTTCTGACGGGCTTTCCGAACGTTGCGCCGAGCAAAATCTTTTTTACGAGCGCCCTCGCCTCGATATTGTCGAAGCCGACGACTTCCGAAACGGGCAATTCCCCGTCGCCGAAATATCTGCGCTTTACGTTCTCGTCGCTCTTAGCCTCTTTTAAAAGCGAATAATAGATATTTCTCACGCTGCCCCTTTTAAGCCCGGTGCGTGCGGCAAACTCGCCGAACACCTCGTTTAAGCTCATTCCGCTCTCCTTTGCCGTCTTTGCGCTGTCGATAAGCTCTCCTTTCAACTTTTCGTCAATTCTTTTCATATTATTAGCCGAATGAAAACAAGGATTTAACTCGTTAAAACGACTGAATTTCGGCGTATTTCAGCAAATTCTCACTCGACGTATTTGTATAC
>CACXDQ010000109.1 GCA_902766475.1 uncultured Eubacteriales bacterium | reverse complement strand
GACTTATCCATTTTCTGATTTTCGTTATTGACAGCCCCGAAAAGCGCATTATAGCCCGACTTTTCGATATAATCGATATATTTCAAATCGCCCGTAACGAGCATTATTTTAGCGCACAGTTTCATAAACGTTACGGTAACGCACGTTTCTTGCGCAACAACTTCCGGCACCGGCTCAGTCTGCTTTACGGAAGAATTGTCGAACAGCTCGTGCAGACAGCCCGAACAGCCTATTATCGTATAATCGGACTCGACAACCATATCGACGAAGTTTTGCGCCGCTTGAAGATATTCCGTTTTGCCCGTGATCTTATAATATTCGACCGCACCCTCTAAACAGCTCATCATCTCGTATGCCTTGACGTGGGGGAATTGATAGGGATAGAGTTTTTTATCAAGACAAGTCTTAATGAGGTCGAAATCTTTACAACAGCCCCTGTCTAAGATATATTCGGCAAAATCGAGATACCTCTTTTCGCCCGTCAAGCCGTAAAGCCTTACCATCGGCTCTAAGATAGAGCAAGAATTGAGTGCGCCCCAAAAAGCCGCCGTATCTAAAATATCCTTTTTGTTTCTGCCCTTGCCAACGTGCTTTAAAATGTAATCGGCATGGCGTTTCATAAACCTTATTACGGAGCGTTTTAAAGCCTCGCTTTTACAGATATCGAGGTAATATTCACAGCCGAGAAGAACGTATTTTCTGCACCACATATCCCAGTTGACGAATTCGTCGGTAACCGGTCTTGCGGAAACTCTGCCCGACTTTTCCTGAACGGTAAGCATATCCTTCACGGAAGCGGTGAGCGCCTTATACAAATTTTCGTCTTTTGTAAGGCGGTAAGTAAGGCAGCCGCCCCTCATCATCTTGCCCCAGAATTCGCCTCTCCAACCGTAGTCGTCATCCGTGTGATAGCGGAACTGATCGACGAATATTTTCCAAGTATCTCCGTCTATAAGTTGATTATCGACGGTATAGCGCACTATATCGGCGGCGTAACCGCCGAGCTTATATTCCCCTTTTTCGGGGAAAGACAAAACGCTTTTTATCATATTTCCATCTCCTTAAAGAATTATTTTCAAAGCCTCATCGAAGTTATCCACGCACTTTATACACAGTTTATCGGTGCCCGATTTAATGAGGTTGCCGTCGTTTAAACCGATTACGTTATACCCCGCCGTGCGAGCCGATACCACGCCCGAAGAAGAATCTTCCATTGCGATTATTTTATTGTTTTCGTTGCCGGCAAGCGCCGTGCCGATTTCGGCGTATATCCACGGGTGCGGTTTTGCGCAAAGCTCGCCCATAGTGCCGTAATTGCCTATTTTGCGCTTGCCGCCCGTTATTATTGCGTCGTAAAATTCAAGCGGATCGCCAAGCCCTATTTCACGGAACGTCGAAACAACTTCGGGTATCGCCTTATAATCGAGCCCGCTCGTTACAAGCCCGATCTTAACGCCGGCGTTTTTAACTTCCGTCAAAAATTCTTTGAGGTGTTCTCTCGGCTTGAAAGCCGAAGTGTTGCCCCGCCCTTCCATTATCTCGTTAAGCTCGAAAGCGGCGAGCTTGTGATACACCTTATCCGCCTCGAAAACGTCGGCGTTTATGCCGTATTTTTTAATGCAATATTCGAGGTGCTGAATGGACGTATAGCCCGAAACGAATGGGATATCCGCTTCCGACAGCTCGAATTTGTCGTTTTTCGAGATCTCTTTTACCGTCTTTTCGATGAGCCATATCCAAAATTCTTCGCTCTTTACGGAAGTGCCGTCGAGGTCCATCAAAAGCGCCTTTGCCCTCGGCTCGAATTTGACGTCGTCGACGTGGTAAGTGGCTTTCACGGAAAGAGTGTTGACGTCGCAATCGAAACCGCCCTCTCTGTCCCGTATCTCGATACCTTGAAGTTTGTATTTGTTTTCTGCCATAATATCCTCTTTTCGGTCAATGCGCTTTGTTTTCGCTTTTTTTACGAAAGGAAAGCGCCCACGCATACATTATATCACAAAACAAAACTTATAATCAAGCTTTTCAAAATGCAAAAATGTGCTTTAAAATTGCAAGGGCGAGTTCGACTTTGTTTTTATTTTGCTAAAACTTTACAATAGTAAAATTGCGGGGGCGGTCGAATTTTCGACCGCCCCCGCAAAATGTTCATTATTTAAGTGTAAGGTCTGATAACGGGCAAAAACAGCTGTCAAACGATTTTAGACTGATTTTTGTTTTTCATCGAAATCAAACGAGAGAAAAACTATACGATAATCGACTTATAGCCCGACTTTTATTTTTCTTTCGCCCTATACACCTCTACGCACAAGTTCTTCTCGCCGCACTTGGG
>CACXDQ010000108.1 GCA_902766475.1 uncultured Eubacteriales bacterium | reverse complement strand
GCTGCCGAAAAATTCGTCTTTGCGGCGGTAAAAATAGAGATTAACGGCGGTGCCGGGTATGCCCATATATCTGTCGTAAAGCCCGAAGCCCCTCGTGAGCGCACCGTCGCCGCAGTCGAAGTTGTAGGAATATTCCGCATAGCCCTCGCCGCCGGCATTTCCGCTCGTTCTGCTATTCGTCTGTCCGAACGCCCTGAAAGTGGCAGTCGCCTTTCTCTGCCTTGCGAGTTTTATATCTCTCATATGCCCCACTTCCTCGCTTTTATCCTCTTGGCTCCGCTCGTCATTGCGGAAGCTATCGCCGCTCTGTACTTGGCTTCCCAGTCCGCCGCCTCGTCGAATCTGCCCGTTATCATGCAGTATTCCGCCGCCACGCCGTAGAGGAACACTCTCTTGCCGACCTTGGTATTTTCATATGCGAACTTTGCCGAGGTCGACGTAACTTCGGCAGGGATATAGCTGTAAGTTACAGTCGTTTCCCTATCTGGGAGAACGATGTAGTCTATCCCGAGCGTAAAATGGGCAACGTTGCCGTTTAAGTACTCGGCGCGATAGATTTTGAGCGGCGCTAAGGGAAAGGCGGAAAACAACACTTTACCGCCCGAAAAGGTGGAAGTGGTCTTTAAAGGAACGTATTCCGTCGCCACTTCGCTCAAAACGTGATTGTAGGCGTTTAGTAGCTTCTTTTTGGCGAGATCGTCGGAATAGCCGCTGTCGTCGACAAATATCTCGTTTGCGCCGCTCGGCTGATTTTCGAGCATGAAATACACCTCTTTTATAATGTCGTTTACCTGCATATCTTCTCCTTTTTAAGGTGCGGGCGGCTGCGCCGCCCGCACCGCTTTTAAGCGATAAAATCTATTATGCTTCGCCTATGCCGGAAAGCATCGCCTGTCCGCACGGACGGGAACAGATGAGGTCGGCGTATTTTACGAGCGTAGCCGTATATACGGGCTTGCCCGCAACCTGTTTTATTACCTTTCCGTCCTCGCCTTCGAGCCACTTCCAATCGCAGAGCTGATGAAGAGCGAAGTCGTCGGTGTTCAGAAGATACATCGTTCCCTTGGGGCAGAATCTGTCCGAAACGATGGGAATACCGTTGTAGGAAATCGCCTTATAGCCGCCCTTCAAATCCATCACGTCGACGTTTCTCTTGTATGCGGCGAGATGTTGCTGGAAAGCCCTCTTTACGCCCGAAGAGCAGACGATGAAGTTTACCTTGCTGCCTGCGTTTTCCTCGAGGTAGTCGATAGCCGCCTGAATAACCGTTTCGGATATTTCCCCGACGTTGTTCTTGATATAGGGTATAAGCCATTTGTTGGTGCTTCTGTTAAGCCCGTAAATGCTGCCCGTAGTCTTGAAGATTGCGCCGAGCCCCGTTATCTCGTTGTTGTAAGAGCCTTGAACGACTATTTTCGTGCCGGTAACGATCGTCGAGGGAAGCTCGCCGCCGCTCACGGTGAAGTTGTTGTTCGCCCTGTCGACTACCAAAACTCTTCTGCCCGTAGCGCCGCTTATCTTTTCGCCTGCCGAAGTGATGAAGTCTACTACGACGCCCTCGACTATGTTCTTGACGTCGACGCAGGTCGTGGTAGTGCCGGAGGCGGATATTACGCTCGCCAAAATGCCCGTACCGTCGCCGAACAACATTCTGCCGAAGTGATAGGAAGAAGCCTTCAAAAGCCCTTCCATCTCGGCGTTGAGAAGATTGACGAATGCGCCGGCGTCGTTGTTTGATGCTCTCATCGCCTTGTCGGAGATCTCGATAGTTCCGTAGAGGTTTTTAAGGGTGGAAACGAGCTGTTCGTAGTTATTGCCGGCGGCGATGGGCAGTTCGCCGTCCTCCGTGCCGGCGCCCACGCCGCCGTTGATGCCGTACTGAGCCACTCTCCTCACTTCCTTGCCCCATACGTCCGCCGTGGTCTGCTTGATTTTGGCAAGCAACGGGTTTATCTCGGTGTTGAGCTGTTCCGAAACGACGCCGAGATAGAGTGTTTTAAGCGCTTTGTCCGCACTGTTTAAAGTTACCATATTTTCAATTCTCCTTTATTGTTTAAATATTTTTCCGCCATGGCGGAAGCCTCCGTAAGATCTTTTGGTCTGTGCGGCGGCGTGGGAAAAGCTTTGCCAGCCCCTCCCGTAAATTTGGGTTTTGAGTTTACCACTTCCCTTAAATACTGCTCGACTACCGCGCGTTTCGCCGAGCCGTCGGCAAGGGCGGCGGAAGCGAGAAAGCCCGAATCGACGAGTTTGTTTCCCATCTCCCTCTTTCCGTCCTCGAGAATTTTAAGATAAGCTCTTTCCCTATTTGTCGCCTCGCCCGATAAAACGAGCTTGTCGATCTTGTCGGAAAAACTCAAAGCGGCGGGAAACGCCTCGTAAAAGTCGTCCGTCACGTCCTCGTCTTTCCGCCCTCCCTGCGCACTTTGCGGAGTTGCCGTCTGCAAGTTGTCCGCTCCGTTTACAGCCCTCTCCAGCTCCCTAAGCCGTTGACTGCGTCTGGTAAATTCGGCTTGAAGTGAGCCGTAAGCGCTATAAAGCGACTTTACGTCTTTGAATTTTCCGAGAAAAACGCCGTCCGATGCGCCCTTATTCTCTTCCGCCGCTGCGGTATGCGCCGCCACGTTTTTCTCAAATTTTTCAATGCGTTTATCATTTCGCTCCATATCCCGCTCCTTTCAAAGTTATTCGGCGGTATTTTCCGCCGTTTGAGCCGCCGCCTCTGCGGCGCTCGCCGCCTTGTGCGCCCTTAAATGGGCGAGCATCCTCTCTTTGGTTTTTTCGTTCGCCCTGACCTCGGCGCTCTCCGCCGAAAGCAAAAATCTCGTGTGTTCGGCGATATGTACGGCGTGGTCGTCGTATTCGTCCACTGCGACGTCCTCTTTAAAGCCCGTAAGGTTTTCATTTTCGGCTTTTATGAGGTGCAATCTGTCAATATCCCTCACGTTGTCCATCGTGCCGAAACCGAGTATTTCAAGTATCTTGCTCTTCGTTCTCCCCGTCAGTTTTCCGTCGTCGTCTGTGAGAAGACCCGAGCCTATAAGTTCGTAAACGGCGTTTTTCTTCTGTGCCGGCGTGTATGCGACCTCGCTTTCGGTGTCGAACACCACGTCGTCCGACGAGATGTCGGAAGAGATGAACGCCACGACCTCGACCTGTCCGTTTTCGCCCGCAACCCTCATTATTCTCGAAGTTGTCGCAAACTGTCGGAAAAGCCTTATTATCTGCTTAGCCATATCCTTTATCGCCATGCGGATATTGTCGCCCGTAACGGCGAGCCTCGTTTCGTCCTGATCGATGAGAAGTTGAAGCGCCGTGCCCGAAGAGATGTTGGAACTCACCGTCGACGTCCTCGAAAATTCGCTCACGCCGCTTATTAAAATCAATTCGTTGGTAAGCCTTTCTTCCTCTATAACGAAGTCGGTCGGAACGCTTCCCGCACCCATCACGGTGGGCGGATTGCTTCCACGCCTATACACTATCACCCTTCCCGGGTAAAGTCCCTCTTCGGCAAGCTCGTCCACGTTTACCGAGCCGTCCTCGACGGCAAAAACGCCCATGCTCACCCTGTTCAAAAACTCTTCCTTTCTGTTCTTTACGGCGTTATACGCCCTCTGAATGGGAATGAGCCTCTCTATTATCGACGTGCCGAAGAAACAGCCTGCGGTAGATGAAGCCCTCTGCATCACGAACGGAAAGCACCTCGATCCGTCCTCACCGTTTATGTACGGCAATTCGCCTATGTATAGTAGCGTGTCGCCCGTAATTGCGATAACTCTGCCGCAAGGATAGTCCGCCGACGGCATCTCGTATTTTTCGATGACCACGGCTCTGTCGTGGGCGACGTTCTCCGCCTTTTTGTCGCTGCCGTCGAGCGTGAATACCGAAACGTCCTCGCCCTTGACCTTAACGCCGTATAACCTCTTTATGTCGTCGACGTGCATCGCATGGGCGTGAATGACGCTCTTGCAGTCCTCGAACCCGTCGGCGGAGAGGCAATCGGGGAATATCTCGAACGGCGAAACGACCTCTACTTTTATGTCGCCCTCATGCACCTCATTGCCGTTTAATTGACCTATAGCCTTTCCTTTTGAGCTGTCCCAACCTATTTTATAGAATGAAGTTCCGCAAACCTCGCTCCAAACCGTCGCCTTGTATACGATCGATTTTAAGTCTAATCTTCCCCAGGTGGAATTGAGTACGGAAGTGGTGAGAGATGCCGTCTTTAAATCGGCTTCGTCGCCGCCGGCAGCCTTTACGCTCATTACGGGGCGTATCCTCGTCAGCCTCGCTATCCTCGTATCCATCACGGGCGCAATGTGGTTGTAGACGTTTCTGTTCTGCCAATAATAGAACTTTTCGCTCTCCTCTATCTCGCCGACGGCGGATATTTCGCAGTACTGATCGCCCTTTAAGTAATTGAGATTGAGTTGCCATTGCCGTTCCGTCGCACGCCTTTCCTCACGGCGGCGCTCGAAGTCCTCTTTGACGGCGGCGACGATCTCTTCGTAAAAGACCTCTTTGTTTTCTATAACGTCGTTAAGTTTCATTTCTTGCTCTCCCTGACGAACTGTTTCAAGCCCGAAAAGAGTTTTTCGGTGCATTGTTTGCACATGGCGAAATCGCTGTTTGTTCCGTTGAAGAAAAACCCGTTTTCGGCTTTGTTCACGCAACCGTTGACGTCGCATTTTACGTTATGGCTTATCTTTTTTATTTGCATTGCTCTCTATCTCCTCCAATAGTTTCAATAATCTGTTTTTCTGTTCTTCGAGTTCCTCGTCGGTCATCTCCTCGACCGATTTGCTTCCGCCTATATCCAACAGAAGTTTCGCCGCAGACACGTCCGGCGGAAAATTTTTAGTGGTTACTTTCCTCTTCAAAAGGCGCAGATCGCCCTCATCGTCGGCAAATTCCTCGACCACTTCCTCCGCATCGTAGCCAACGGCTTTTTTTATAAGCGCTTTTTCAATGTCTTTATAAACTTTTTCTTCCAAAGGCTACCTCCTTCTTCTGAGTTTTCTGATAAGCCTTTCCTTGTCCCTCATAACGTCGGTCATCTCGCCGTCGGGCTTATCCGTCCTCGGCCTCGACATAATGAAATATCTCAGCTCGTCAAGACAGTGGTCGTCCGTCTTTTTGGGAATATCCCCCTCCCCGAATCTGTACGCTTTAAGCTCCCTTATGAGGTTTACGCAGTTATTGAAGATAAACAGCTTTTTCGCCTTCAAATATTCCTTCACCCTCGAAATTCCGACGAACAGATTTTTGTCGACGTTGGGATCGACCATGATGCCGAGATCGCAGAAAAGCTCCGTAACGCTCTTTTGCGAAGCGAGCGTGCGCTGATTGGCAGCCGAGTCGATAAGTGCGTTAATGCGCCCGAAACTGTCCGTTTTCCAACCGAGCGAAGAGGATATTTCCTTTATTTTTGCGGCGTGATAGCCTATGTCCTTTTTAGCCTCGAAGTGTTCCGCAACGACGTACACGTTATCGTCGTAATCTACATAGTACCAATGGCACGAAAGGGGGTTGTTAAGCCCGGGGTCTATCGACAGATTGTTCTGCCATTCACGTGGGATATCGAAGGGCGGTATGACGTGTACGTTTTCGTCGAATTCGGGATAAACGGGGCCGTATAAGCTCTTAAACTGTCCGAAACGCCTCGATATAAGTTCCTCTTCCGACATGCTTTCGGTGAGCAGCTTAACCTCGTTTTCAAGCAGGAACGGATTGTCCGCCCACTCGACGAACTCGCACCACACCTCGCTCGAATTGCCGGAATTCAAATATATCTCGTCGTAGATAAAAGTAAGCCCTTTAAGGGGCGTCATCGTCCCGAAAATATCACCGGCTTTATCGAACACCCTCATCTTACATTCCCTGTAAACGTCCTCGGGCGGCTCTTCGTCAAACCAGACGTAATCGAGCGAACTGCCCTGAAACTTCTCCCTGCCCTGATCGCAGCTCTTAAAGCCTATCGTGGATATTCCGCCGAAAACGTTTTTGACCTTTATCTGATCTATAATTCCGCCCTCGGGGTTGTCCTTTCTGCCCGACGACATTATAATATCGGCTATCCACTGTTTAGGCAGATAATGAAGTATCTTGCTTTGTGCGACGTCTCTCTGCACCTCTCTCGACAGCGACACCACCCACCCGAACGTATCCTTTCTGTTTTCTCGGTATGGGTGTATGCCCCTCGCCATATAGATACACTCCACTGCGCCGCACTCCGTCTTGCCGCTTCTGTTACCGCCGAAAACCCAGCGATTGCGCTTTTTCGAGGAATGAAAGGCTATTTGTTTTTTGTGTATTTTCTCGCCCGTATTATACAGTTTGATCGGCAGATTTCTCCTCGCTTCCTGCTCTTTTTCTATCGCCTTTACGGACGATATTATCTCGCTGAGCGTCATAATCGACAAACTATCTCCTTTTTTTACTTTTTTTGTCCGTGCCGAGTCTTTTCACGGTATTATAATGATTTGTACTATGAAAAAATATTTTTTGTACTTGCTCGCCTTACTTTTCGTCGCCGCATCGCCCGTTTTTAAGCGGACGGCGGTAAGCGCAAGCGCCGAAGAGCCGAGATATTCGAGAATACTTTCCGAAGAGGTCGTACTCTATTCCGACCGAAGCTTGTCGTCGCCGTGGTTTATTTTGCCGTACAGCTATTATGTAAGGATAATATCCGCCGAAGGCAGAGCCGTCAAGGTGGAATACAAGGGCGACAACCCCCTTCGCCCGTCTATAAAGGGCTACATATCGTCGTCCGACATAGAAATATCCGACGAAACGCCCGCTGCGCCGTATCCTTCCGTATCGTTTACCATCGGGCAAAACTGCCTCGTCTTTAAAGACGCCAATTTCAACTACCCGGAAGCCGTCGCCGAAAACAGCTCCGTTGAATTTTACGGCACCTATATAAAAAGCGACGGCGAAAAATACGTTTACGGCTATATAACCTCGGCTTCGGGCGACAAATTCGTGGGTTACGTCGCCTCGTCGGCGCTCCTCGGTTTCGCCGTGCCCGAACTGCCCGTGTATATCCCCGAGATAGATAGCGAGAGCTTGTCCGAGCCGGAAAAAGAAAGCTCTTCTCAGCCCGTCAACGCCCTCGGCGACAATCTTCAAGTCGTCATTATCGTCGGTATCTCCGTCGTCGCAATAAGCATAGTATATCTTCTCTTCCGCCCGTCGGGCAAGGCGAAAGAAGAAGTGTTGAAAGAGGACGAGAGCGGTTAAACGGCGCTTAATACGTCAACGCCGCTTACGGCGCTGACTGCGTTTACCGCTTTTGCGGCTCTTGCGCTTTTCGGAATCAAACTCGCCTTTGACTCGTACACATTGTGTTTTAGCTGCGTCGCCCCGAGCGAATCGTAAATAATGGCTATGAAATTGAATTTCTCCTTTAATCTTTCAAATTCTTCCTCGTCGATCCCCAACTCTCTTATCCTCATTGAAAAGTGTTTTATAGCCGTTTGTTTGCGGTAGAAATAAGCTCTCTTCGTCTTTTCCTCTTCAAGCTCGTCGTCACGGCAACCGAAAAAGCCGAACCTTATGAGCCTTCTTCCCTTTTCACTCATCTTTTGAAGGGCGGCGTCGATCTTGTATTTCAAATCGAACAGTTCCGCCTTTTTAGCGGTAAGCTCGATTATGTATTCGCCCACCTTCTCGCACGAGCCGACGAAATTACAACTTTTAAGAGCGCTGTCTAATACCAGCTTATCTATATCTTTTGTCAATTTCCCAATTAAAGGATAGACCTTTAAAAGCGTCTTTTCATAGTGATAAAAATTCATATAAATCCTCCGAAAATAATAACAGCAACAACGCCGCAAATTTTTATCCGGCACGCTCCGTTCCCTGCGCAAAGAACAAGCGTATTATACACCGCGAATTTCCTTTGCAAAGCTTTTTGTGAAGGCTGTTTTTTAATTATTTTTTTATTTTTTTTGCCCCTTCTCTAAGCCTTGACAACTCAAAAAACCGTGCTATAATAGTAAGATTATCGAACATATGTTCGCATTTATTTTAATGTTTTAATTATGCCATACGGTTGTCATAATTAAAATTTGACGATTGATATTTTTGTAATAAAATGTCGAAAGCCGTCGTTTTATATTTAGCCGTGAAACGAGTGCCGTTTATCGTGGCGTTTTAAAAAAGAAAGAAAAAATTATTTTCAAAATCCTTGTCTTTTTAAGGCGATATATGATATAATATAATCACTTAGTATTTATATAGGTGTCGGCATGAAGAAGAAATACGGGCTTTTAAGCCTTATCCTCTCGATAATTATCGCACTCTCGGCAAATCTGCCGGGGGTCGTTTCGCTTGCCGACGAAAACGAGGGCGTAGGCGGCATTGAAACGGGGATATTTTTGCCGACGAGCTATCTTCAATATTATAAGCTCGACGCACCCTATGCGATCTGCGGCTTTAAAGAGGACGGCGTTACGTTCGTCGCCATTTCGCACAGAAATTCCATAGTTATCTACCGTGACGAGAAATTTTATTCGATACCCCTTGCCGACGTGAACGGACAATCGGTAAAAACGCTCGGCAGATACGGAAAACACCTTCTCTACGTCTACGACGGAAACCTGTACACAATAGATATTTCCGGCTTCAACGAGGACGGCTGGTCGCCCGACATCGTGCTTACCGACAGAGAGCTTATCTGCTCCACTTTCTCTATTAACGGAAACGTACTCATCACCTCGACGGGCGACAACGTGTATTTCAACGAGATCGACGATGAAAGCGACGGCTTTAAGATAAAGGACGGCAGGCTTCGTTACAAGAGCTTTGAAACGGGCAACGGCAGACCTTCCACCGTCTTATATTCCAAAAACGGCAAGGTCTATTACGACGGCGGAAACAGCTCGGCTATATACGAATACGACGTAAACGGCGGCGAGATAAGAAAGATAATCGACGGCTTTTCCAACCTCACTTGCCTTTCCGACGGCGGAGACGGCGACGACAATATATACTTCACTTGCGAAAACGGCGTGTATTCCTTTTC
>CACXDQ010000107.1 GCA_902766475.1 uncultured Eubacteriales bacterium | reverse complement strand
CTCTTCTTTAAGCTCTTTTATTTCTGCGCCCTCGGTCTGTTCCGCCGCCTCTTTCCGGTCGCTCTGTTTCGGAACGGTTACGGCTTGCGCCGCAATTATTCTCTCTTTTCCGTAGAGTTTATAAGCTCCGCTCGCCTTTTGCAAACCGACGAGATTTATTTTTTCAAGTTCCTTTTTATATCTCTCCGCCCTTTTGAGCTGCGAGGGCTTAACGGCGAAAAACCAGACGAGCGTCCATATGACAAGCACCGCCATAACCGCCGACCATACTATGAGTTTCCAAAGCTCGTAAGGCGTTTCGGAATCTTTCGTCAAAAAATAGAACAGAATTACGAGAACGTATGCGATGCCGACCATGATGAGCGTAATGACCGTAGAAAAGTTGATACCCTTTACAAGCTCGTTTATCTTGGGTATCTGCTTTGCAAGATACGCTCTCTCGCCCTCGGCTCGCTTTTTTCTCGATTCTCTCGAAGTTACTTTTTTCTCATCCTTAAAACCGTCTCTTATCATTCGTCTTTACTCCTTTCCGAGTATTTTTTTAAGAAATTGCCCGGTATAACTTTCTTTCACTTTCGCAACCTCTTCGGGTGTGCCGGAGGCTATGAGCGTTCCGCCGCCGTCGCCTCCCTCGGGACCCAAATCGACGATATGGTCGGCGATTTTTATCATGTCGAGGTTGTGTTCGATAACTATTACGGTATTGCCGCTATCCCTGAGCCTGTCAAGTATGGAAATAAGCTTGTCGACGTCGTAGCTGTGAAGCCCCGTCGTAGGCTCGTCCAAAACGTAAAGCGTTCTGCCCGTAGACCTCTTGGAAAGTTCGGTTGCGAGCTTCACCCTCTGCGCCTCGCCGCCCGAAAGCGTCGTCGCCGGCTGACCGAGCTTTATATAGCCTAAGCCGACGTCTTGCAAAGTCTTTATCTTATTATATATTCTCGGAATGTTCTCGAAATAAGTTACGGCTTCGTCTACCGTCATATCGAGCACTTCGGCAATGTTTTTGCCCTTGTACCTGACTTCGAGCGTTTCGTGGTTATACCGCTTGCCTTTACAGACCTCGCACGGAACGAATACGTCGGGAAGGAAGTGCATCTCGATCTTTATAATTCCGTCGCCCGAACAGCGTTCGCATCTGCCGCCCGAAACGTTGAATGAAAATCTGCCCGCCTTATAGCCCCTCTCCTTGGCGTCGTTCGATGCGGCGAAAATCTCCCTGATGTAAGAAAATGCGCCGGTGTAAGTTGCGGGGTTGCTCCTCGGCGTTCTGCCGATGGGCGATTGGTCTATGGCTATTACGTTGTCGAAATATTCCATTCCCTCGATCCTGTCGAGTTTGCCGAGCCTCATTTTGGAACCGTTAAGTTCGTTCGATAAAACGGGCAGCAAAACTTCGTTTACGAGCGAGCTTTTGCCGCTGCCCGAAACGCCCGTCACTGCGGTAATAAGCCCTACGGGGAATTGTACGTCTATATTTTTGAGGTTATTTTGTTTTGCACCGAACACTTTAAGCCATCTTCCGTCGGGCTGTTTTCTCCTTGACGGAACTTCTATCTTTCTTCTTCCCGAAAGGTAATCGCCCGTAATCGATCCTTTTGCTTTACAAATATCCTCTACGCTTCCGCTTGCGACGACCTCGCCGCCGTGTACGCCCGCCTTAGGACCTATATCGACGATAAAATCCGCCGCCCTCATGGTGTCCTCGTCGTGTTCGACGACGATGAGCGTATTTCCGAGATCTCTCAACCTTTCAAGCGTTTTTATGAGCTTCTCGTTATCCCTTTGGTGAAGCCCTATGCTCGGCTCGTCGAGGATATACAGAACGCCCGTAAGTCCGCTGCCTATCTGCGTAGCGAGCCTTATTCTCTGCGCTTCGCCGCCCGACAAGCTTCCCGCACTTCTCGAAAGCGTGAGGTATCCCAGCCCCACGTCCTCCAAAAATTTAAGCCTTGCGTTTATCTCTTTGAGTATGGCTTTGGAAATTATCTGCTGAGTGGGCGTGAGGTACAGCCCCGACATAAACTGCCTTATCTTTACTACGGAAAGCTCGCAAAGCTCGGCAATATTCAGCTCTCCCACGGTTACGGCGAGCGCTTCTTTTTTAAGCCTTTTGCCCTTACAATCGGGACAGTCGGAACTTATCATATACCTCTCTATTTCAGACTTGGTATAATCGCTCGTCGTATCTCTGTATCTGCGTTCGAGGTTAGGGATAATGCCCTCATAGCCGGACATATAACTGCCGCTGAACGTCCTCGAACTGTAACTCATCTTTATCTTTTCGCCGCCGTTGCCGTAAAGGAGCATATGAACAATATTTTCGGGGAGATCCTTTACGGGTACGTCGAGGCTGAAACCGTAATGTTTGGCAAGCGAAGAAAAATACATTTCCGACATCTTGCCGTTGTCGAGATTCCACCCCGTAACGGTCATTGCGCCCTCTCTGAGTGTCTTGTTCGGGTTGCCGATAACGAGCGCTTCGTCTATCTTGGTAGTAAAGCCCAAGCCGTTGCACTTCGGGCATGCGCCGAACGGATTGTTGAACGAAAAGAGCCTCGGCTCTATTTCCGCTATCGTCGTTCCGCAATCGGGACAGCCGTAATTTGTGGAATAGAGAGTATTTACGTCGTCGTGTCCTATTTCGACAAGCCCTTCGGTGAGTTTGAGAGCCGTTTCCAAACTGTCGGAAAGCCTTTTTCTCATACCCGATTTTACGACGAGCCTATCGACGACTACGGAAATATTATGTTTAATGTTTTTGTCGAGCTTTATCTCTTCCGAGAGGTCGTAGACGACGCCGTCAACTTCCGCCCTTGCGAAACCGCTTTTTCTGTATCCTTCAAGCTGTTTGGCGTATTCGCCCTTTCTTCCCCTTACCACGGGGGCTTTAACGAGTATTTTCGCCCCTTCCGGAAGGCTCATCACCTGCTCGGCTATCTGATCGACGGTTATCTTTTCGATAACTCTTCCGCACTTGGGGCAATGAGGCGTACCCACCCTCGCATATAAGAGCCTTAAATAATCGTAAATTTCGGTTACAGTGCCGACGGTGGAACGAGGGTTGTTGGACGTCGTTTTCTGGTCTATCGAAATTGCGGGGGAAAGCCCCTCGATACTCTCGACGTCGGGCTTTTCCATCTGCCCCAAAAACATCCTCGCATAGCTCGACAGGCTCTCCATATACTTTCTCTGCCCCTCGGCAAATATCGTATCGAAAGCGAGCGTCGATTTTCCGCTTCCCGAAAGCCCCGTAAATACGACGAGCTTATCTCTCGGTATGTCGATGCTTATGTTTTTTAAATTATTCTCTTTTGCACCTTTTATTTTAATGTAATTTATCATCTCTTTACTTTTTATCCGGTCTGTCGGCTCTGCCGCTCCTCATTTTGGCTTTTAACTTTGCGATTGCCTCACGAAGCTCGATACACTTCTCGAAATCGAGATTTGCCGAAGCTATCTTCATAATCGCCTTTAACTTCTCTATTTCTTCCGGAATATCCTGAATTTTTATCTCTTTCGTGTCGTCCGCTTTCTTCGTTATTTCAAGCGTGTTCTGTATCTTTTTGACGATCGTTTTCGGCACGATGCCGTGTTCGGCGTTATAGGCGGACTGAATTTTTCTTCTTCTCGCCGTCTCGTCTATCGCCCTTCTCATGCTGTCGGTAACGACGTCGGCGTACATAATAACTCTGCCCTCGGCGTTTCTCGCCGTTCTTCCTATCGTCTGAATAAGCGCCGTATCGCTCCTCAAAAAGCCTTCTTTGTCGGCGTCGAGTATTGCGACAAGCTTTACTTCGGGAAGGTCTAACCCCTCTCTCAAAAGGTTTATGCCGACCAAAACGTCGATGTCGCCACGGCGAAGTTCCTGAATAATATCTATCCTTTCAAGGGTATCGATATCGCTGTGCATATACCTTACTTTTACCGATTGCTCTTTCAAAAAGTCGGTAAGGCTCTCAGCCATGCGCTTGGTAAGCGTGGTGATAAGCACCCTTCCGCCGCCCGATACGACCTTTTGTATCTCGGCTTGAAGATCGTCTATCTGTCCCTTAGTAGGTCTTACCTCTACCTCGGGATCCAAAAGCCCCGTCGGGCGAATTATCTGTTCGGCGTTGTTGTCGGAAATGCTCAGCTCGTAATCTGCCGGCGTCGCCGAAATGAAAATAACTTGTCCTATCCTCTTGTCGAATTCCGCAAAAGTGAGCGGTCTGTTGTCGAATGCCGATTTAAGGCGAAAACCGAAGTCTACAAGGTTGGTCTTTCTCGATCTGTCACCGTTATACATAGCACGTATCTGCGGCACCGTCATGTGACTTTCATCGATAAAAACTATGAAATCTTTGGGGAAATAATCGAGAAGAGTAAAAGGCGGCTCGCCGACGGCTCTTCCGTCGAAATATCTGCTGTAATTTTCGACGCCGCTGCAATAGCCTATCTCCCTCATCATTTCGAGGTCGTAACTCGTGCGCTGTAAAAGGCGCTGCGCCTCCAAAAGCTTGCCTTGCTTTTTAAGCGCATCGACCTCTTCCCTCATGTCGTTTTCTATTCTCGACAAGCTCGCTTCCATCTTCTCGTCGCCGACCGCATAGTGGCTTGCCGGGAAAATTGCGACGTGCTTCAATCTGTTTATAGCTTTCCCGGTAACGAAATCACATTCCGATATCTTGTCTATCTCGTCGCCGAAAAATTCCACTCTTATATAAACCTCGTCGTTCGACGCCGGGAAGATCTCCACCACGTCGCCACGCACCCTGAAAGAGGCTCTCGAAAAATCTATATCCTTTCTCTCGTACTGACGGGAAACGAGCTGTCGCATCAGTTCGTCACGATCGTATTCCTCGCCCTCACGGAGAGAAATTGCGAGCGCAAAATATTCTTCCGGCGCACCCAAGCCGTATATACAAGACACCGACGCAACGACAATCACGTCGTTGCGCTCTGCAAGCGAACAAGTTGCGCTGTGGCGAAGCTTGTCTATCTCGTCGTTTATGGAAAGATCCTTTTCGATATAGGTATCCGTCGACGGAATGTAAGATTCGGGCTGATAATAGTCGTAATAACTCACGAAATACTCGACTCTGTTTTCGGGGAAAAATTCCCTCAACTCGTTGCAGAGCTGCGCCGCAAGAGTCTTGTTATGGGCAATGACGAGCGTGGGGCGCTGAACGTTCTGAATGACGTTAGCCATGGTAAAAGTCTTACCGCTGCCCGTAACGCCGACGAGAACTTGCGCCCTAAGTCCGTCCTCGATGCCCTCGGTAAGGCTCTTTATCGCCTCGGGCTGATCGCCCGTCGGCTTATATTCGGAATGTAGAATAAATTTCCTCTGCTCCATCTCTAAAACCCAAATAACGGTGCAGCAATCTCTTCGACAGGCGCCGAAACTTTCGCCCTATAAACGAACAGCGCAATTACAAGTGCGGCGATATAAAATATGCATATAAATATCGTTACCGCCGAAATAATTATCGACCATTTGAGCGAGGAGAGCTTTGCCCTTTTTATCCTGGCGCACGAAAAGGCGAGCGCAACCGCCGAAAACACTGCGCCCACGCCGAAAAACGGCGATAATATCAAGCCGATAAGCGATAATATGAGCGGCGTTCTGCCGTATGACGGCAATAACGTTTGCGCCATCTTTTACTGCAAACCTTTAAGCACCGTTCCGACAAGGCGCATATCCACCTTGCCGGCATATTCCGCCTTGAAGTGCTTCATTACGGCGGGTGTGGACTTGTCGTCAAGCCCGTTGATTATCGCCGCTATTTCTTCCTCGGAAAGCATTTTGGGAAGATATTTTTCAACGGTCGCTATCTGATTGTCGAGGCCTAAAACGGTCTCTTCTCTACCCGCTTTTACAAAGCCTTCACGCTCTTCTTTAAGCTCGTTTATCGTCTTTTGAAGTATTCTCACGACGTCCTCGTCGCCCATCGTTTCGCCCGCCGCCTTCTTCTCGATACCTGCGAGCATAAGCTTGTTTATTACGGCGTTCAGTGCCGTAACGGCGTCTTTGTCGTGCGCCTTCATTGCGTCTATTTTAACTTTTTTGAAATCTTCTATCTGCATATTATTCTCCTTTTTTAGCTGCTATGGCTATCGAAAGCTCTTTGAGCTGTTTGTCCTCAACGGGCGACGGAGCGTCGCTCATCAAACACGACGCCGTCTGTACCTTCGGGAAAGCTATTACGTCCCTTATAGACTCGTCTTTCGTGAGGAGCATGGTAAGCCTGTCAAGCCCGAACGCAAGACCGCCGTGCGGAGGCGTTCCGTAATTGAATGCGTCTACGAAGAAGCCGAATTTAGTCTGAATGTCCTCTTCGGAGAAGCCCAACACCTTGAACATTCTCTTCTGTATCTCTCTCGAGAAAATTCTTATCGAGCCGCCGCCCGATTCCTGACCGTTGATAACGAGGTCGTAAGCCTTTGCCCTCGCCTTGTCGGGGTGGCTCTCGACGAGATCGAGATCTTCGTCCATCGGTGCGGTAAACGGATGGTGTACCGCCATATATCTGTTTTCCTCTTCCGACCATTCGAACATGGGGAATTCGGTTATCCACAAGATGTCGTACTTGTCCTTATCGACAAGCCCGAACTTCTCAGCTATGCTAAGACGTAGCCCGCCGAGCGTGTTGAACACGACGTAATCTTTATCGGCGGCTATAAAGAGAGCGTCGCCCTCCTCGAAGCCCATTCTTTCGGTAATATTTTTAATATCTTCTTCCGTGAGGAATTTTGCGAAAGACGACTTTATCTGTCCGCCCGTGGGATAGGTCATCCAGCAAAGCCCCTTTGCGCCGAACGTCTTTGCAAGCTCGACTGTGGCGTCGAGGTCTTTCCTCGAAAACTTGTCCGCAAGCCCTTTGGCGTTTATAGCCCTTACGCTTCCTCTGATAGGTCCTATCTCGATATTCAAAGCGTCCGTAAATACCTTAAATTCGGAATTTTTGAACAAGTCGCTCATATCGACTATCTTCAAACCGAAACGAGTGTCGGGCTTATCCGAGCCGTAATCTCTCATTGCGTCGGCGTAAGTCATAGTTCTGAAATGCCCTTCTCCGAGGTCCAAGCCGATAGCCGACTTGAAAATATTCTTTATCATGCCCTCGATGGGATACATTACGTCCTCGGGCTTTTCGACAAAGCTCATCTCGACGTCTATCTGCGTAAATTCGGGCTGACGGTTTGCCCTCAGATCCTCGTCACGGAAGCATTTGGTTATCTGAAAATATCTGTCGAAACCGGCGATCATCAAAAGTTGTTTATAGAGCTGCGGAGATTGAGGAAGGGCATAGAAACAGCCCTCGTGCACTCTTGACGGAACGAGATAATCTCTCGCACCCTCGGGCGTGGATCTTCCGAGCATCGGCGTTTCCACTTCCACAAAGCCGTTTTCGTCGAAAAATTTTCTTGCGGCTTTTGCAATTTCATAGCGCATAAAGAGATTTTTTTGAAGCGACGGTCTGCGAAGGTCGAGATATCTGTATTTCAAGCGGAGCGTTTCGTTTACGTTCGTATCGTCGAGTATCTCGAAGGGAGTAGTGTCCGCTTCGGAGAGGATTTTAAGCTCGTCTGCGAGGATCTCGACGGCGCCCGTGGCTATTTTATCCGTCTTTGATTCCCTCTCTCTTACTCTGCCTTTGACGGCGAGGACGTATTCGGATCTGATGCTTTCCGCTTTTTCAAATATCTTCCCGTCGGTAGTATCGTCGAAAACGATCTGAACTATTCCGCTCTTATCACGGAGATCGACGAAAATAAGACTGCCGAGATTTCTTCTTCTCTGCGTCCAGCCCATGACGACGACTTCTCTGCCGACGTCTTTCATGCCGAACGAACCGCAGAGGTCCGTTCTTCTTAAGTTACCCATAAATTCTGCCATAACTGTTCTCCGACAAAATATATTTTAATTTTCTCTAATAATTATATATACAAGCACGAAAAATGTCAATCGTTTTAAGGTGTAAACAATTTTTTTTACAATCTTTTAACAATATCTCGTTTTTATTCTCTTAAAACCCGTGAGCGCTTCGTAAACTATCGTATGCGCACCTTTGGCAAAATCTTCGGCTGTGAGCTTATCTCCGCCTTGTTCGCCTATAAAAACGGCTTCGTCGCCCGTTCTCACACCGTCGTCGACTACGGCGAAGCAACAGTCCATACAGATATTTCCGACGACCTTTCTCCTCTTGCCGCCTATGAGGACAAAGCCGTTGAAAGACCTCGGCACGCCGTCCGCATAGCCCATGGATACCACTGCGATATGCGTCGGTTTTTTAGCGACGAACTTTGCGTTATAACCGACGCTTTCTCCGACCGATAAAAGATTTACGGCGCACACACGGCTTTTTACAGCCATCGCAGGCTCAACTTCTTCAAGCCCGTAACCATACAGCCCAAGCCCCGTTCTGACCCCGCCGTAAAGGGAAAACTCATAACCAATGCTCCCTGTCGATGCGGCGTGATAAACGGGCTGTTTTAGACTTACTTCACATTCCGATTTCGCTTTTTCAAACCTATCCGTCTGAATGGAAACGACGGGGAAAACGCTTTCGTAAAAATGCGTAAAAACACCGACAACTTCTATATTTTTACAGCTTTTTACGATTTGCGTAAAACCTTTTACCTCGCCCGTCTTAACGCCTATTCTGTTCATACCGGTATTGACGGCGATATGCGCCTTTGCGACCTTTTCGTGCCTTGCGGCATAGCTGTTTGCAAAGTTTGCCATACCCTCGTCGAAAAGCGCAAATTCTATGCCTTCGTCGATACATTTCGCCGTGTCCTCATAGTCCGCACCGCCCATCATAAAGATATTTGATTTTATTCCGCCATATCTCAATTCGAGAGCCTCGTCTACCGTCGCAACGGCAAATCTGCTTGCTTTTTTAAGCCTCTTTGCAACCTCTGCCGCCCCATGTCCGTATGCGTTCGCTTTGACGACGCAGATAACTTCTCTGCCGCCCACCTTTTCCTTTATCTTTTCGTAATTGCTCTCGATCTTGCCGAGCGATATTATCTTTTCAGCCCTCATAAAATTTATTCTCCCATTTATATTATGTGCTATCGGGCGTTTTCGCTTTACAAAAAGTCTCCGACGTTGTATAATATATCCGATAATAATTTGTTGAGGAATTATATGACTGATTTACTTACACAGTATCTCGACCGCTCTTTGACGGCTTATCATGCGCACGACAACGCCGTTTCTTATCTCGCAAAAGAGGGTTATACCGAGTTAAAAGAAAACGAAGAATGGAAGATAGAGAGGAACAAGGGCTATTACGTTTCCCGTGACGGCTCGGCGCTCATAGCGTTCAACGTCGGCAAAGAGCTCTCGTTCAATATCGTCGCTTCTCATGCCGACTCGCCTTGTTTCAAGATAAAGGCAAACCCCGAAATGAAGGTAGACGGCTACTTTAAATTCAACGTGGAAAGGTACGGCGGAGGTATTTTTTACAGTTGGTTTGACAGACCGCTGACAGTTGCCGGAAGAGTTATTTTAAAGGACGGCGCAAAGCTCGAAGCCAAGACTTTCACTTCGGAAAAGACATTTGTCATTCCGTCCGTAGCCATTCACTTCAACCGCTCCGTAAACGACGGAGTAAAATTAAATCCTCAGGTCGACATGTGCCCCCTTATAGGCACGGAGATAGAAAAGGGGCTTGAAATAGAGCTTGAAAAATTTGCAAACGGAAAGGAAATTTGCGACTTCGATCTTTATGTCGTCTGCTCGCAAAAGCCGTTCAGCGCCGGTTTTGCCGACGAATTTATCTGTTCTCCGAGAATAGATAACCTGACGAGCGCATTTTCGTCCGTCGAGGCGATAGCTTCGGCTAAACCTAAGGCGATAAACGTCGCTTATATCGCAGATAATGAAGAGGTCGGGAGTGCGACGAAACAAGGCGCCGGCTCTAAATTTTTATTCGATACTTTAAGAAGAATTTCCGCTTCGTTGGGTTACGGAGAAGAAGAGTTCGAAAGATCGCTCGCCTCGTCGTTTATGGTATCGGACGACAACGCCCACGCCGTTCACCCCAACCACCCCGAACTTTCCGATCCTACAAACAGAGTTAAACTCGGGGGCGGCGTCGTAATTAAGCACCACGCCAATCAGAACTACACTTCCGACGCATTTTCATCGTCGATAATAAAAACCGTGTTCGACAAGGCGGGTGCGGCATATCAAGATTTCTATATGAGATCGGATCTCCCGTGCGGCGGAACGCTTGGGGCGATAAGCAGCAAAAACCTCTCCATAAGGAGCGTCGATATAGGGCTTGCGCAGCTTGCGATGCACTCCGCCGTGGAAACGTTTGCGGCGAAAGATTACGAACAAGCCGTAAAGGGGCTTACAGCTTTCTATTCATGCGCTT
>CACXDQ010000106.1 GCA_902766475.1 uncultured Eubacteriales bacterium | reverse complement strand
TGATATGAAAAGAGGGTTTATATTGGCGGCGGCGATAGCCTCGCTTGCGCTTTGCTGTTTCGGTGCGGGCTGTTCCCAAGGCAAACAGGAAGAAAGTTTTACAGAGGACGAAATAAAAATGGAGGGGCATACCGAAACGGAAGAGCCTTCTCCGTCCGACAAAATAGAAGAGCTTGACGGCTTGCAGAACGTCAAGAGAATGGCTTATACGCTGCTCGGCAATAAGGCTTATTCCACCGAGAGTTACGGCACGGTAAGCACGAAAGTCCTATTCATTTCCTATACGCAGGAAGTGTGGAGCTATAAAGATTATAAAGACGGGGTTATGGTGTCGGAGGACATTGCGAAGAGCAGCCTCGTAAACACCGCCACGCAGAGTTGCTTTAAGGGCGACAGGGCGCTTTTCAGGGGCGCAGCCGACAGCTCGCCGTCGAAATGGAACGGCAGATCTACCGAATGGGACGATTCTTCAGAGCCGTCAAATTATACGATGGAAGATTATCTTCCCGTTTACGGACTTCCGTCAACGGAATTTTCCGTTTACGTCCTTAACGCAGACACGCTTAAAAGCTGGTCGGAAGTTACGGTAAACGCCGACGGAACGTATTCGCAGACGATCTATCCCGACGTGGAGAGCGCACCCAAGTTTTACAGATGCAGAATGAAAACCATGGGCGGGCTTTCCGAGCTTCCCACGTTCAACAGCATTGCCATAACCTATACCTTCGATAAGGAGTGGAGGGTGCTTAAATCGAGGACGGTCGAGAACTATTCCATCGACATGGGCATAATACATTCCGACGGGTGCGAGGCGATAACTGAGGTAACCTATTCTTACGACGAAAGAAAAGTGGATATTTCCGCTTACGATAGCTTTTTCTCAAAATATACAAACAGTGCCGCCGACGGTGGCACTGTCGCTTTGAGAAGGCAAAAGACGGCGGCGGAATATCTCGGCTCGGCTTTTGCGAACGTTTTGGCGGGCGGCGTCAGTTTCGACGTTGCGCTTTCAGTCGGCGGCGAAGAGATAAACTCAAAGGTGTACGCCGACGTATTTAAAGACTTTGCCGAACTCTATCTTCAAACCGAAAATTTAAAATTGTGGCTCAAAGACCAAACGCTGTATTTAAATTACGGCGAAAATACTCTTTTCTTGCCCGTAAGCGAGGGGCTTGACCTTTTAAATAAGCTCGGCGGCGAGGGGATTGCGGATATAAACGCAGATTATCTTCTCGAAAGGCTCGGCGGCGGAGAACTGGTCAAAGACGGCGAAAACGTCAGTCTTTTTTCGGAGCTTACGATAGGCGAAACTTCATTGCCTCTCGAATTTTCCTTTTATGAAAACGGCGACGACGTTTCCCTGAACTTCGTTCGCCTTTCCCCCACGAAATTTTCGGGCGCAGAGGTCGGGGCTGAACTCAGATATTCCGAAAATGCGTTCGGCGGCTTGCCCGCCCTTCCCGAAAACGGCGAAAATTTCGTCGATTTAACGCCCGTTATCGGCTATATAGACGACGTTAAGGAAATTATTGAAAATAAGAAATTGTCTTTTAGCGGCAATGCGGAAATAGAGCTTGGCGAAAACAAAGCCGTTATCGCCGTAAACGAATGTCATATAGATTTCAACGACGGCGTTTCTCTCTTTGCCGATTTTTGCCTTGATCTGAGCGGCAACTCGCTTTCGTTTAAGGTGAGCAAGGACGGGGATAAATACACGTTGGCTTACGCCGAGGGCGGTATAGGCGCAGAGATTTACGAAAGTCAATTTGAAGAGGTCGGAGAGGCGTTAAAGGAAACGTATCGCCGCATTAAGAACGTTTCGGACAAGATTTTCAGGCAAGATGGGAGTTATCTCCCCGAAATAGATGGGCTCGAGGACGTCGTTCGCCTCGTTTTCGGCGACGAAAATTTCAACGGAATTATCAAAAAAATCGACGGCTTGAAGGAAAAATCAAGCGGAGAGTTCAGCCTTGAAAAGTTAAGGGGCGTTTTAAACGGACTGACGGTTTCGCC
>CACXDQ010000105.1 GCA_902766475.1 uncultured Eubacteriales bacterium | reverse complement strand
TGCTGGTATGGCTCAGTCGGTAGAGCAGCTGATTCGTAATCAGCAGGTCGGCGGTTCAAGTCCGCCTACCAGCTCCAAAATAGGAAATCAACCCTTGTGGTTGATTTTTTATTTTGGTGTTGAAAGTTGGTTTTGAATCCGTCAAGACCCACCGATTATTCAGACGGGGTCCCCAAAAATGAAAGCATTTTTGGGGTATATAGGGCTCCCGCAAAGATTTTGCTTGCAAAAGATTTGTGGGAAGAGGAGCAATTTGCTGAAAAAGCAAGCAATTATTTTAAATAATTGCGGCTAAACAAGCAAAATTGCGACGAAGGTCGGCGGTCAAGTCCGCCTATCTGCCGTTTCCCTTTCGGGAGCCTCGGCAGGATACTTTCAGTATTCAGCTCCAAAATAGGAAATCAACCTGATATGCACCCCAAAAGTCAGACAAACTTTTGGGGTGCATATCATTTTCGATTTAAGAACGTACCGTTTATTCGGGCTTTTTATCGAAGTCGAGAGTTAAATCATAATCGCCGAGTTTGTTGACCTTAAAGCCGTTCTTCTTGTATTCTTCATAGTCGAAAGCTTCGAGTTCGTCTATCGCAAGCTTGTGGAATTCATAGAAGTTATGCCACCACTCCCAGCCACTGCCGAGCGAATTTGCAAGATATGCGTCGGCTATATCGCAAGCCGTTTGCGGCGCAACGTAAAACGCACCCATCGCAAGGACGTTTACGCCGTTTCCAGTTATCGCTCTTATAGCCGCCGGAAGGCTCTCAACGACGCCTGCGTGGACGTGGGGACATTTGCTCGCCGCAATGTGTATGCCCATGCCCGTACCGCAAAATACGAGCGCACGCTCATAATTGCCCTCGGAGATCTCTGCGCCGACTCTTAGCCCCACTCTGTGAAACATTAAATCGGTGTCGTTCGGATCGCTGTCCTTTTTAACGCCTAAATCGAGGATCTTCCAACCTTTCTTTTCGAGGTGTTCAACTACTACCTCTTTGAGAGGAAAGCCCGCAAAATCTGCGCCTACTACCAAATACTTGTCTTTTACAGTTTTCATAAAACAACTCCTTATTTATATTTTTCTATAATTATTTTATCGACGCCGAAAGGGACGAGGTTATATTCTTCGTCGTAATTAGGAGAAACTCCGCCTTTCCACATTCGGTATTGAGTGAATTTATCGGGGCCAACCCAATCGGTTTCGGTGAACGATTTGAAGTGATGAGGTCCGAAGAGATTGCGCAAGCTCGATTTAACTACTATTTCGATTTCGTTTTCGCCCTTTTCGAGCATGTCGGTAACGTCGATTTTCGGGCTGTAAACGAGGCTCTTTTTCTTGCCGTTTACGGTTATTTCAGCCACTAAAAATCTGCCGACGGGATACAAACTGCGCCTTCCATCGCCGTCAAAGAAATATCCGCCCTTTAATTTCAATTCGCCGTAAAAGAACGGGTACCCGTTTTTATACATTTCGGAAGATATCTCGGGCAAGTTTTTAGCCCTCGACAACGCCCCGTCTTTTCCGACGACGAAATCGCCCTTTAAATACACGTTTTCTATGTAGGTGTCGTAATACAGACAGTTTCTGAGCGCCTCGGTCGCAAGCGGATCGAAAAACGCAAACCTCACCTCTTCTCTTTGGGTGTAGTTTAAGCAATATATATATTCGTTTACGCCCTCTTTTATACAGTCCGTCACGTCCGCTTCGACAAACTTTATATCGAATTGCGATTTTTTAAAGTTTACGGGATAGCCGTTGAATGTAGCCGATATAAAATCGTATTTCTCGGCAACGAGTTTTAAGGGCATTTTTTCGGCAATCGAAAAGGTGTGTTTTATATATATTTTCCCATTATACCTTTCGTAGAGCAAGTTCTCGAAAATGCGTGGAAGAGGTCTTTTTGAAAAGTATTCTTTTCCGTCGAAGCTGTATTCCGCATTGTCGGAAACGAAAAGGTTTTCGCTCATGCCGCCGACTTTGAATTTGCCCGTAATATCCTCTGACGACGCTAAGTTTTGCGCACGTTTGATAAGCCCGACGTCCTCTTCTTGTTCTTCTGCCAAAATAACGCTTCCACAACCTTCGAGCGTTATTTCGCCCGACGTTTTTGTAAACGTCATGTCGTCGATATCGAAAGCGGCGTATCTCTTTTCGTCGCCCAAATCACAAACCAACGGCTTTTTCAGAGATAAATTTTTGATGAACGTAAAGCGAACGCTTTTATCTCCGTAAAAGTATTCTCTCTCCGTCATTATTCCGTCGCCCTCTTTTATGCGCAAATAAACGGCTGTATCTCCGACGATCTCGCCTATGGTCGTATTGCCTTTTATGCCTACTTCCGCCCTCTCTCCGTCTATATATTCAGGCGTATTTATAATACAGAGTTTGCCTTTATAACCGCTCAACGTGCGAAGCGTCGAAGATGCGATGGACGGCATTTGCGGAACAATTACCGTATCGTACGAAAAATTGCCGATAATGAGCCTATTGCCCTCTGTCTTGCCGTATTTGGCAAGCAACGTTTCGTCCGCAAAGTGGTATGTTACGCCGCTGTCGTTGAGCGTTTTGAGAAGCTTTGAAAAGCTATCTTCCAAGCCTTTGACGCTCTCGCCGTCCGCCTCTCTGATATAAGTTAAGTAAACGCTCCGCATGGGGTGGATTATAAGTACGTCCACCCGTTCGACGGAATTTGCGACGAGATAGCCGAGCCTTGTAAAATGCTCGTTGAACGCCCCGAATTCTTCCCACCAGTTGTTCTGCTTGTAAAATACGGGCGGACAGTCGTGTTTGCCCTGCCCCGCAACGGAATAGGGCAAGAGGTGCTGACACATGAGGTTTATTCCGCAAAAATACTGCATTTCGCCTATATGTTTAAGTTCGGTAGGCGTTACGTCGTAACCGCTGCAACCGAAAGTTTCGGTCAAAACAAACTTCTTGCCGAGCTGAGCCGCAACGGACGCAACCTGACGGAACGACAGAAAATATTCGCCCTCTCTCGTAAGGCTGTCTATAGCCGGGATATGCTCGTATTCATAAGTCGGCATAACGCCAGCACCGCCCCACATCTGCGAATAGAGGTGCGGCTCTTCGACGGAATGTCCGGTAAGCTTACAGCCGTGCTCCTCACACCAGTCGTAAAGCCTTTTATAATAGTTTTCGTTATACAATCGGCTCAAAACGCCGTAATATCTCGTTCTGAATTTATAACCCCTCTCGTCGTCTTTAAAAAGATAGATAAGCCCGTCGTAAACGTCCTCGCCGTATTGCTCTTTAAAAGCCTGCCGTACCGTCGACGGATAGGGGGTAGCCCATCTGTAATATTGCGGCTCGTCCGTGAAAAAGCCGACAAGCTCTTTACCGAAACTGCCGGAAAACCTCGAATAATACTTTTCGTGCGTTTCCGAGATAAATGCGCTTACTACCTCGGGGTTTAAAATATCCGTTGCCGACGGGCTAATGCGAAGATAGACGTTGTGATAGACCTTTTCGCCCTCTTCTTTGCCAAAAACTCTGCGGTAGCCGCCTTCCCCGTCGACGTAACAACAAAGGGCGTTTTCGTCGAATTTATCGCTCTCTTCGTATTCGAGAAAACGAGCCCTGTAAGCCTCGTTTTTGAGTAGTTTTCCGCCGACAAAACCGCTCGGCCAGCCGTTTTCGTCGTATATCCACACGTTCATTTTAAGCTCTTTCGCCTTATTTAAACAAGCTTCCACGCATGAAAACCACTTCTCGCCGAGATATGGCGTTTTAAGCCCCGTGCGAGCGTGTATAACGAAACCGCCTATGCCGACTTTTTTCATCTCTTCTATCTGGTCGGTGAGCGACTTTTCGTCAAGCTCGTTGTTCCAGCTCCAGAACGGAATCGAACGGTACTCGCCGAGATCGCCCGACAAGGCTCGCTTAAATTGCTTAGTAAATCTTTCAATCATTTCTTTCTTTGTAAAACCTTTCAAAGCTTTCGCCGAGCATCGTTTTAAGTATTACCTGCGCATATACCCTCCCTAAAAAATCGTTGGGGTGATTTATGTTGTTAGCCGTCATGTCACGGTATCTCTTGCGCTTTAAAATACACTCGTGCATACTCGTCATGTCGGCAAGGGCGATATGCTCGTCCGCCCTTTCCAACTCTTTTAATACGTCGACCGTTCGCACTTGATTTCTCACCCACGTGCTGTCGGTATTTGGGTACATCGTCGCAACCAAAACTATCTCCGAAGCGGGGTTTTGTTTTCTTAAAAGAGAAATCATTTCCCTATACGTTTCGCCGTATTTATCGAGCGGAGTATCGAGGTCGTTCATGCCGAAACCGAGAACGAGAACGTCGGGGTTTGTAGGCAAGACACGCTCTTTGAAAGCGTTTCTTCCCTCAAACGTATTCCAGCCGCCCTGCGACACGTTTGAAATGGCTATATTCGCACCGAAAACCTCGGTTAAAAAGTCCTTTATAAGGTCGGGAAAAGCGTCCATATAAGGGGGCGTATTGCCGCCCATCGGCGTACCGCTCGCATTGCAACCGGTCATTATGCTGTCGCCGTAAAAAGTTATGTTTATCCTTTCTTTTCGATTTATTCTATCTGTAAACAGCGGAAGTTTTTCCCGCTTTCCTTCGGGGATAACTCCGCTCCATTTTTCTCTCGTTTTATATGTAACGGCGATCTGATTTTCAGTGAACGTATCGCCCTCGCCGTAGAGGAGATACCTCTGCTCTTTAAAGCCGAATTTTAAAGCCGTATTTTCGTTTACCTTAATGCCGTAACGCCCGATTTCGGTTGTGTAATATTCTTCGGCGGTGTAATAAGGTATTTTGCCTTTGCGGAAAAATTTTCCGTCTTTTATCTCGTAGTTTTCCGGGGAAATATCCTCCGTCAAAAAGTAGTTTTTTACGCTTAATATCTCGTCGGGGCGCAAGAGAAAGGGCGCAGAGTCGTCTTTGCCCAAAAACATAAAGGTTTCGTTGTAAACCGTATCCGTCGCCCAGATCGGACGGAGATATTCAAATAGATCGTATGCCTTTTTCATGTCACAAAATAAATATTCTTATTCCGCCCGCCGTCGAGGCGGGCGGAATACTTGTTTAAATCAACAGTTTTCTGCCGTGTGCGGAAATTATTATCTCCATAACTCCCCTCTCTCTCATGAGATCTCTCGTGTGGAGAGTTTTAAGGTTGGCGCTGTTAAAGCCATTGCCGTTATCGTTGTCGTATATCCACTGAGCGGCGGGATATAAGCACACCTTAATGTCCTTTATAGCCGCATAGAATTTATCCGTTACGCCGTTCTGTCCGTGGTGCGCCATCTGAATTACGGTACAGCTCTCTATTTCGGATCTCGCCCAATCGTCTTGAAGGTAATAATCGCCTCTATCGCCCATATCGCCGAGGAAAAGAATGTCCTCGCCCGGCGTTTCGACCTTGTAGATAATACCCGAATTGTTGCCGTAGTTGTTGTTCTTCTCAAACCAAGCGTCGTTGAGCGCCTTTACGGAAACCGTTTCGCTGACCTTGTAAACGTCGCCGTAACCCGGCGTAATTACGTTTTTGACCTTGTTCGGATATTCCAAAACGTCCTCGTTGATTGCGTCACAAAGCCAATAATCGCTATCTCCGCTCCTTTCCTTTACAACAGAGCTTTCTATGAACGAATAGCCGAGATTTTCGATAGCAATATCGTAATTCTGCAATATGACGTGGAGCGCCGTTGCGTGGTCGGAATGGAAGTGAGTTATAAACCAATAGTCCACCTTGTTGGTAAACGTCCTCAAAAATTTGACGAGAGCGTCCACCTCGGCGTTGTCGCCGCCGTCGATAACTATAACTTTACCTTCGGGCGTTACGAGGACGTAACCCTCCATAAGCCCCGTACATTCCATAGAATAGAGCTTTACGCCGCCGAGAAGGGGTTTATCCTCGGGCGCCTTTTCTATTTTGAAATCGGAAATTTCAATTGTTTTTCCCTTGCCGTTATAAAAATCTAACCTGACGATCTTTTTGCCGTTTTGCTCGTAGACCTTAGTCTTGTAGCGAACTCTGTTCCACTCTCCCATCGGGAAGCCGTAATCTATGAGGTCGCCCTCGGGTTTATACAACTTCAAGTCGCCGTTATAGCCGCTGCCCTCTATTTTAAGGCGAAGGTCTATAATAACGTCGTCGAATAAGCCGAACTGCTGAACGTCGTCGCCGCCGAACGTAACGCTTGCGTTTTTACCCGTTATATTTAATTTCATGCCGCTTTCACCCTGAGTATAAGCGTCGGCGCTCTCTTCGCCCGTCATAGATTTTAAAACGACGGTATCGAAAAGCGAACTTTCTCCCGTTTCGGCTGTCGCATTTAAGGGAATAGCCGAAAACACCGGAAGTATCATAGCGAAAGCTATCGCCGCCGCAATTTTCTTCAAATTTCTCATATCTTACGCCCTCCTCTTGCGAAAAGCAATAAATGCCGCACCGATAAGAGCCGACAAAACCGCAGGCGCCGCCATCTCGCCGCCGCAACCGCCGTTACCCGATGCGGGCTTGGCGGAAGAACTTTCCCTTTCGCTTTCCCCTTCGCTTTCTGAAACGTCCTCGGAAGAGCTTGCGGACTCAACTTCGCCCTCTTCTTTATAGAGAGGATAGAAAACCTCGTCTTTCTCTATTCCGTAAACGCTCTTGTTCCAGCCTACGAATTCGTAGCCCTCTTTTCGGGGAGCTTCGGGTGCGGTCGCACTTCCGTACATACACACTTTTTGTTCGGAAATTATTTCGCCGCCCTCGCTCATAAAGCGAACGGAGAGCATCAGATCTTTATGCAGAAATACGTTGCCGACGCCGCCCGTGAGCTTTGCGCCCGTTTCGGGGTTTGCGCTCAAAATCTTCATGCTGCCGTCTTTTACGGTAGCGCCGCCGTCGAACGTGTTGGAAACGTAAACCGTGCCTTTAAGGTCGGTTATTTTCAGATTGTCGATAATGGCGGTGCAAGAATTCGTCCCGTCGGAGACGGCTGCAAGCCCTATTGCCGTGGTCTTTTCAGCCGTCATATCGGCCTCAAATATCAAAGAGTGATCGCTTTCACCCGTTTTCGCCTCTTCGAGCGTTATTTTCTTCTGCCTTGCGTTAACGGTTATCTTGTATGAATACCCCGTTTTAAAGTTGAAATCTCCGCTAAGGTCGAGCGTCGCCTTATTCGTCTGACCGAAAAGGGCGTGATCGCTCATTTGGGAGAGCGAGCCGAGCTTGTCTTTATCGCAACATATAAACCCGAAGTTGCCGGCGGAATTCAAATGTAACAAGTCGAAATAAACTATTGCGTTTCCGTCGCCTACCGTCGTGTAGTAATACGTCATTCCGTCGCCGCCGCCTATATCGCCCGTTGCGACGATATATGCGCCGAAGTTATCCTCGGGGTAAACTGCGGCGAAAGCCGTTATCCCTCCGAACGATAAGACGGCTATCGACATAATGAGCAAAACTGCCCTCAATAAAATTTTTTTCATTCAATGACCTCTTTTTGCGGGCATTGTTCCGTTTATTTTACGGCGGAACAACGCCCGTAATGCGATTTATTAAATCAATCGAGAAATTCTATATCCGCTATAAATGCGTTGGGCGTCGCCTTCAAGTTTACGTCGGCTTTTGAGAAATATAAGCGGACGTCTTTGGTATAGTTATGAGTTTCGTCGGTGAGATCCACGTCGTAATACCAGGTGTTTGTAGTTTCGTCCAAGGTGGCATATTTGCTTATCGCACCCGTCTTATCGCCCGCAAGAGTCCAATCGTCGCCGCCGGCGGCTTTGGTGGGCATTATCCTTGCGTCGCTGTTGATAAATGCGCCCTCGTTTGTGTAAGCCTCTAAGCCGAAGCTGTTTATAAAGCGTACCCTCATAGTCTTTTTGCCGAGCTCGACGTTGTGCTTTATTATATCTGCGGAGATATATGCGTTGTAAGCAGTCGTGGTATCGACAGCCGAAATTACCCAGCCCTTGCCGGCGACGTAAGTAGCATCGCCGTTCGTTCCGTCTTTTAAATACATCGGCTTGCCGTAGGGATCGGAGATAAACTCTATATCCTTGATATAGCCGTAAGGCGTCGCTTTGCCGTTGATATCCTTAAAGGAGAAATACATACGGACGTCTTTCGTGAAGTCGTGAGTGGTATCGGTGAGGTCAACGTCGTAATACCACGTATTGGTAGCCGTATCGGCAGTAGCGAACTGACTTATATACGTCTTGGGAGCGTAAGCCCAGTCGTCGCCGCCGTCGGCCGTCTTTTTGGGCATTATTCTCTGATCGCTGTTGATGAATGCGCCCTCGTTCGGGAAAGCTTCGATGCCGATATTGTTGATATACCTGATGCGCATCGTAACGCAGCCCTGCTCTACGTAATGCTGAATAACGCTTGCGGGAATGGCGGCGTTATACGCTTTGGTTGCGTCGGCGGCTATAACTACCCAGCCCTTGCCGTCAAAGTAACGTGCAGTGCCGTTGGAGCCGCTTGTGAGCCACGTCGATCTATCGTAATCGTCCAATATTATGCGGACGTATGAAGGATAGACGTCGCACTTATTCATCTGAACGTAAAGCCCCGTTTCCGCATAGGCGTCGAGATCGACAGTCATCGTATAGGTGTTTAATAATTTAGCGAAGTTCTTGCCGGACTTATAGTAAATATATACACCTTCGGTTTCCGAATTTTCAAGCGTGGAATAAATATAGATATTTTTCTGGTTTGAAGAATCGAAAACGTTGTAGTAAGCGTTTACTTTAATGCTCTCGTAGCCGAGCGTTTTGAGATAGGCAAGTACGCTTCCGGGAATGCGGACTATACCCCTGTTTTCCGTGTTCGTAAACTCGAATACGTTTGTTTCGACCTTATTAACGGTGCCGGGCTTATATTCATCTCTGCCCACCGCAACGGCGAGAAGGTCGGAATAGTGTTCGCCGCAGAGAGTGCATTTGCCGTCATCACCGAAAACGTGAGCGTCCGTTCTGTTTATGAAGGTTTCTTCAAATTCGTCGCAGTTGGCGCAAGTTCTCTTCATCGTTCCGTGAGCGTTACAGGAAGCTTCGTTGACGGTTTCCCATTCACCGAAAGAGTGAACGCCCGTAGCCGCTATTTCTTCGGTAACCTCTTTTCCGCAGACCGTGCAGACCTGTTTTTTAAGACCCGCCGTTCCGCAGACGGCTTCGGTAACAGTTTCCCATTCGCCGTAGGTGTGTTCGCCCGTTGCGGGGATAACTTCCGTTTGAGCTTTGCCGCAATCGGTACAAGTTCTTACTTTCAACCCGTCGTTGCCGCAATCGGCTTGCTTTTCGACAGTCCATTCCCCGTAAGTGTGGGGCGCAAGGAATTTAAGTCCGGAAATGTATGCAAACGGCGTTGCGGCTGTGCCTGATACGTCCGTCTTGGGGAAATAGAATTCTATCTCCTTAGTAAAGTCGTGCGTTTCGTCCTCGAAGCTTACGTCGAAATAATATTCGCCGGTCTCCGCATTCAAAGTAGCATACTGACTTATGAAGTTTTTGGGAGCGTAAGCCCAATCGTTTCCGCCGCCGGCCTTTTCGACCAATATTCTGGTGTCGGTATTGACGAAGTTGCCCGTGTTTTTATATTCTTCCATTTGGAAAGAGTTGGCGAAGGTTACCCTAAGACCTATATAGCCCTCGGCGACGAAGTGTTTTACCACTTCCGCAGGCATAACGGCATAGAAAGCGTCGCCGTTTACGGAAGCGACTACCCAGCCCTTGCCCTCGATATACGTTACCTTGCCGTTAGAGCCGTCGAGCAACCAGTTGGAAGGATCGGTTATCTCGTAAAATTCGGCAACGCTCACCGAAAGGGGATAATCGTCGACGTGGTCGGCAAAGACGTAGATGTCCTTTCCGGCATAAGTTGCGAGGTCGAACACGACGGTTTCCTTCTTGCCGTCATTCCAGAATTTCTGCCAGCCGAAGTAGCCGATAGCCGTATCTTCCGACCAGAGATTAGAAGTGCTTTCAGCCGCAATGAAGAGCGATTTGCACTTGTTGGACATATCCGCAAGCCCCGGTGCGGGGTTGACAAACGTCATGGTAAGCTCGGTATAGCCCATTTCTTTGAGCGCTTTTAAAATGCTTCCGTTCATCTTCATGTAGCCGTTCGTTTCGGTATTGGAAAGAACGTATGCGCCCGAGCCTTTGTTTACGGTTATCGTTTCGTTGTTTACAGCCGTAAATAACAGCTCTTTATAGTGTTTTCCGCAGAATTTGCACTCGCCGTTTTCATTGAAAACGTGGTCGGTCTTTGTAGCCTTGGTATCTACAGCACCGCAATCTTCACAAGTGCGCTTATCCTGTCCGTCAACAAGACAAGTGGGTTCGGAAACGACTTCCCACTCGCCGTATTTGTGAGCGGTGGTAGCCTTTTCGACGTGATCGCAATTCAAGCATTGTCTGTCGTGGCAAGTAAACTCGTCGGCATAGCTGTGTCCCGTTGCGGGTATAGCTTCGTCGTCCTCGTTATCGCAGACGGAACAAACTCTTCTTCTAAGCCCGTCCTCTTCGCACTCGGCGTCACGGATGACCGTCCAATCGCCGTAAGTGTGTTCGCCCGTAGCGGCGATCTCTCTCGTCTCCTCTGTTCCGCAAACTTCGCAAGTTCTCTTTTCAAGCCCCGCTTCGCCGCAAGTGGGCTGGGTTTCGACAGCCCAATCGCCGTAAGTATGTTCGCCGGTAGCGGAGATCTCTCTCGTTTCCTCTTCTTTGCAGACGGAACAAGTCCTCTTTTCAAGACCGGCTTCGCCGCAAGTAGGCTCGGTAACAACTACCCATTCGCCGTAGATGTGATCGTGTTCGCCTATGTCCTCGGCGGGGTCGTCGCATGACACGAAAAACAAAGAACACATCACTGCCATTGCCATAGATAACGCAATGAACATCAACCTTTTGATTTTCATCATTTTTACTCCTTTTTTTATTTTTTTGATAAAATAGCCAATATTCGGCTAATTAACCGTGTGGAATTACAAATACGCCCTCGCCCGTATCGAGATGAACGGAAAGTTTTCCGCCGACAAGCGACACTGTCGTCTTTTCGCCGTTTTTATAGACGTCGGCTTTCGTGAAATTATTGAACGTAAGTTCGGCGTTTACTTGCTTTTTCAAGGTCGTTTCGTTGTAGTTTACGAGCATAAAGCCGGAATTGCCCCGCTCGTCTTTCATGTGCCCTATTATAAGGTCCTCGTCAGAAGATACTTCCTTTATTCCCGAAAGTCTTGAAACCGTGAGGGGCGAGAACATACTGTCCATCGTCTTGTTGTAATAGTCGGGATCTTTGTCGGTGTTGTTCTTTCCGTAGACGGGGCAAACGCCGAGCCAGCGTGAATTGAACTGCATATAGACCTTTTCGAGCCTTCTCATCTCCTCGTTGACGAGCTTGCCGCTTTCATAAATATCCGTCTTGTTGCCGTTGCGGTCGACAAGACCATATTGGGTTTCGGTAAACTCTTCGCCCGTCGGAGGCGTGCCGTAACAGAAATACGAAACGCTGTCGTACCCGAACGCAAGGAGCGTGTACGTCTGCATGCGAATATCTTCATACGAAGGCTTTCTGTTTCGTTTAGCGGCGTTCGTGCCGTAAGCCATTGTCTGAATGAAGAAGTTTGTAACGAGCTTCATATCGCTGTCACGCTTTGCCTCGGCGAGATATTCGAGATTCTGAAGCCACGTTCTCTTTAAATAGTACGGCGTTTTGGACGACGGATCGTAATATAACGGATAGTCGTCGCAAGAGAGCCAGTTGTCGACGTCGCTTCCGTCGTAAACGGAATTGATATAGTTTTCCTGAGCCTCCAAATACTCTTCGTAAGTGAATGACGGAGTGCCCCAGTTAAAGCTTAAAGACGTGGTCGGGTTTAAGTTGACTAAAAACTCGACGTCGGGATACTTTTTGTGCATCTTGTCGACGACTGGACCTATATCGACTATTCCGTCGGCATTGTTGATGGAATTTTTGTAAATAACCGGCTCGTCGTAATTGAAACCGACGAAAGACGGGTGCTTGACGTAACCGTCTATAACGGCGTCTATCATAGGAAGCGCCCTCGACACGTCGACGAACGCTTTAAGCCCTAAATTGTCGCATAGGGTGAGCGCCTGCTCTATCCTCGGCGAGCCTGCCGCACCGACGTTGTTGCCCATAAGAAAAATATAGTTGAAGCCGCATTCTTTATATGCTTTGAAAGCTTCTTCGGTAGGCTCAGGGGCATACCATGCGTTTATTATAAATTGTCTTGATTGCATATTTTCATAGTCGGGTAAAACGACTTCCTCTCTGATATTATCACCGCTCGATCCGCTCTGTTTATCGCTGCCGTTTCCGCCGCCGCAACAAACCGAAGAAACCGCAAACGCACAACTAAGCGTAGTAACAATAGCTGCCTTGCTCAATTTTTTCATTATCTTTTTCATTTATTCTCCTCTTATCGCCGTAAGCGAATATTTTTTAACCCTTTAAGCCGCCCGCCGACATACTTTCCATTATAACTTTGGAAAATGCGACGTATAGGCCCAAGACGACGCCCGTCGAAAATACCATTGCGGCAAAGACGTAAGGCATGCTCGCATTGTAGCGTTCGTGTATATCCTTCAAGCCGTATGCGACGGTCGGGAAATCGTTAAGATAGAGATACGGCGTGTAATAGTCGTTCCAACAGCCGATAAACGACATTATGCCGAGCGAAACGAATATGGGCGTCGCTTGCGGAAACATTATCTTTACGAAAACCTTCAAGTCGCCGGCGCCGTCTATAAACGCCGCTTCCGCATATTCCCAAGGTATAGCCGCAAAGAAATTTCTGAACAAAAGGAAACTGAAACCGAAGCCGCCGGCACTGAGCAAAAACACGCCCCAAAACGTATTTAATAGGTGCAACGTTTCCATAAAGCGGTAGGTCATCGTTACCGAGCCTATCGTCGGCACGACGAGCGTTACGACGGCAAGCCCCGTTATCGCCCCTTTGAGCGCAAACTTGTATTTTGCGACTATATAGCCCGAAATTGCGGGAACGGTCACCGAAATTATCACCGTGCCTACGACGTAGATTATAGAGTTCAGCACCATTTGCGGCATTGCCGTATGTCCGCCGACCTTATAGCTGAACGCCGTAGTGTAATTCTTCGCTATCGCTTTAAACGATATGTCGAAGAAGTTGAACGGCTCTTGCGAGAACGCCGACACGGAACGGAACGAGCCGAACAGCATCCATACAAGCAAGAAGATATAGCTTATCGCAAATATCATCATTACGGCGAAACAGACCGCTCTGAAAATTCTGTCCGCAACGGAAAACTTACGTTTCATCAATATTCCACCTCCTCGGTTATCTTGCCCATGAGGTAGCGGAATGAAAGTATTACCGCCGAGCCGAATACGGCGACTATCACGCCGAGCGCATTTATCACCGTGTTTTTAGAGTCGTTTTTAGCGCCGACGGTTATCATAAGACCTATCGTCGAGGCTCTGTCGCTTCCGTCCGTCAATAGGAGCGACGGCATCATCCAACCGAAAACCGCCGCAACGAGCGTTATGGAAATGGTAGTTATCGTCGGCCATATCAGCGGCACGCAAATACTCACGAATTGTTTAAGCTGCGACGCCCCGTCTATCTCTGCGCTCTCGAATATGCCCTGCGGCATACGAGCCATTGCCGAACTGAAATAGATGAGGTTGCCGTTTATGCCCGTCCATACGCTGAAAACGAGGATGGTCGGCCATACGGTATTTTCGTTGCCGAGATAGCCGCCTACGGGTATTATACCCGTATCCGCCTGACTCCCGTCGCCGCCCAAGCCTATAAGTTTCAGAAACATCGTGAAAATACCCGAAGAGTTGTCGAGCGCCATTCTGAACACGAGGCACAGTATGACCGATGATATTACGGAAGGCAAGAACAGAGTTATTCTGAAAAACGCATGCCCCGCAACTTTTTTATATATCGCATAGGCGAATATCACCGTCAGCGGAAGGTTTATAAACAGTGAGAGCGGAATGAGAGAAAGCGAATTCAAAAGCGCATAGTGATTCATAATGCCCGCTTCTTTCAAGCCGAAAAGTATTCTGAAAGCCTCGGCATAATTCTCCCACCCGACGAAATTTCTAAGCCCCGAATTGGTGTATGCAAAGAACGAATCGGCAAACGTCCCTATATTCATCCCCACCCAAAAGACGAGGAAGTGCAAAATAGGCCAAGCGAGAAAACCGTATATGAATATCCGTCTTTTCGCCTTGACGGAAATACCTCTCGCTCTTGTATCTTTGCTGTGCATTTGTACCTCCGAAATATCAATCAAACGTCTTGAAGTAATCTTTCCAACCGTTGTATTGATTTGTATATAGCTCTTCCATTATCGACAATGCGGAAGAAGAGGTGTATTGAGTTGTCGCAAGCTTTATAAAAGGAGTAGTTACGTTCAAGTTGAGCGCACCCGAAAGCGAGGGCTTTTTATCGGATACGGAAACGACTTGTTCGCTCCTCTCCAAAGCCTCGGCGACTTCTTTCGCAAAATTTGACAAGCTGTCTTTCTGCATCTTGTATTTCATCGCCGTGGGGACGCCCGTGTAAGCCTGAAACACTCTCGATCTCTCTTCCATCGCAAGATATTTCAACAACGCCTT
>CACXDQ010000104.1 GCA_902766475.1 uncultured Eubacteriales bacterium | reverse complement strand
TCGATTATCGCAATAAAAAATTGACAAAAATTAAGCGGCGCTTTTAAAAAAGCGCCGCTTAAAAAAGTTTTTAAATTAAATCAATCGATGTATTTGAGCATGAACTTAGGAAGATCTTCCTTAGCCGCACTTACGGTGATCTCAAAGTTTACGCCGTTTGCTCCGAGCTGTTCAAGCTCTTTCATAACGTCCTCGAGCTGAGCGGGAGCGGCGTTGGTAATTCTCGAAATGCCGTCGATAAACACACATTCGATATCGCTGTTGCCGGCGATAAGCCCATAGATAAAGCCCTCGAGCATCTCGATGGTATCGACGCCGTATTCTTCGGTATAAATACATCTGACTTTGAAGTTTACGTTTACGGAATCAAACTTCTTGTCGGTGATGAAAACGACGTTGCCGTTTGCCTTTTCAGCCGCTGCGTTTACGTCGTCTAAAATGATCTTGGTCTTGCCGAAACCTTTCGGTCCATAAATAAGTTTAAGCATACAAAAACATCTCCTATTTTTTGTCAATTATATTTTAACTCATTTACGATATTTTTTCAAGAGAAAATGAGCTATTATCATAAAATTTTCACAAATATTTGTCAATTTAGCTTTTCTACGAAGTTTTTAATGCGTTTTACACCCTCTTCTATCTCTTCTTTTGTTATCGTATAAGAAAGTCTTATGAAATTATCGAACCCGAAAGCCACGCCCGGAACGACCGCAACGCCCTCAGAAAGCAATGCGTTTGCAAAGCTCAAACTGTCGTTAATCGACTTATCGCCCAACTTCTTGCCGTAAAATGCGCTGACGTCGACAAAGACGTAAAATGCGCCGACGGGATAAGGAAAGCGCAAACCGTCTATCTCGGAAAGCTTTTGAACGATAAACTTTCTCCTCTCGTCGAACTCATTTGACATGTTGCGGATAAACTCTTCACCGCCCTCGCCCGTCAAAGCTGCGAGGGCCGCATATTGAGAAATAGTGCAAGCGTTGCTCGTCGTATGGCTTTGCACACCGGATATCGCCTTTGCGACCTCTGTCGGTGCGGCGAGATAACCTATTCTCCAACCCGTCATCGCATAAGACTTGGAAACGCCGCCTATAACGATGGTGTTTTTCTTCATATAATCGCTTACTGAAGCGAGCGAAACGTGTGTGTTGCCGTCGAAAACGAGGTCCTCGTAAATCTCGTCGGAAATGGCGATAAGCCCGTATTTTTCGCAGACGTCCGCAATGTCTTTAAGCTCTTTTTTCGTATACACCGCACCCGTCGGATTGCATGGCGAATTTATAATTACACACTTCGTTTTCGGGGTTATCGCCTCTTCAAATTGCTCTTTAACGAGCTTATAGCCCGACTTTTCCGTCGTGTTCACTATTTTGCATACGCCGCCCGCCATCTTTATCTGCTCGGTATAAGTAACCCAATAGGGTGCGGGAACGACCACTTCGTCGCCGTCGTCTATAACGGCGTAAACGGCGTGATAAAGCGAGCTTTTAGCGCCCGTTGAAACCACGATCTGTTCCTCGTTATAATTAAGCCCGTTGCGCCTTGCGAATTTCTCGACGATCGCCCTTTTCAGCTCCTTGATACCGGCGACGTGGGTGTATTTTGTATAACCCTTGTCTATTGCCTCTTTTGCGGCGGCGTCGATATATTGCGGCGTGTTGAAGTCGGGCTCTCCGGCGGTAAACGCAATTACGGATACGCCCTCTTTCTTCATTGCCTTAGCCTTTGCCGTTATCTCCATCGTTGCAGACGGAGTTACGGCGGCTGCCTTTTTTGAAATTTTCATTGTTTTATCCTTTTGTCTTGTCAATTTTCTTCTGTTGCGGAAAGCTTTGCCTCTCTGTCGGCAATGCTGAGCTGTTCGACCATATCGTCTATATCCCCCGCCAGAAATTCTTCTAATGAATATATCGTATATCCTATTCTGTGATCGGTTATTCTGCCTTGCGGGAAGTTGTACGTCCTTATCCTCTCGGATCTGTCGCCCGTGCCCACCAAACTCTTTCTGTTTGCGGCGTATTCGCTTTGATACTTGGTATTGTAATAGTCGTAAAGGCGGCTTTTCATTACCTTCATCGCCTTTTCTCTGTTCTTTATCTGCGACCTCTCGTCCTGACAAGTAACGACTATACCCGTCGGCAAATGCGTCATTCTTATGCACGATTCAGTCTTATTGACGTGCTGACCGCCTGCGCCCGACGAGCGGTAAGTATCTATTTTCAGATCTTTTTCATCGATATTTATCTCGAC
>CACXDQ010000103.1 GCA_902766475.1 uncultured Eubacteriales bacterium | reverse complement strand
CCCCGGAAATTCCGTATTGCATCTGCAGCACGAAATGGACGATTTGCCCGTCTGTTTAGCCGAGTACAGAATGGGGAATATCTTCTCGTTCCTCTTCTTTTGATACAGCTCCAAAAGGTCGGACGGAATATCCTTTTCAAGTTTTTTGAGCTTTGCCTTTATTTTCTCGCCCTCGGCGTCTTTGGCTTCCTTTAATTCCTTATATTTGGGCGCAAATTCGTCGTACTGCGCCTTTGCGGTCTTTCTCTTTGCCTTTATCTGCGCAAACTCTTTCAATACGGCGCTTATATCGTTGGAAACGCTCTCCATATCCGCCGCAAGACGGGTAAGCTCGTCGGTAAGTTCCTGCGCCTTTTTCTTTATATAAGCTATCTCGTTCACGTCCTCGCACGATTCGACGATCTGCTCGTATTCCGACTGCGAATCTTTGAGCTTTTCGTACAATCTGCTAAGCGCATTGAACTTTATAACGAGGTCGTCCGCACGCTGGTCGAGCCTTGCGACGTTGTCGCTCACGCTCTTCAAAAACGTCTGGGCGGAAACCGCCTTTTTCTTTTCCTCGCTCTGCGAAAGAGAATTTTCTATCTCTTTAAGCTGTGCGTCGATCTCCTGATATTCGAGTATCTTTGAAGTCATATTGTCCCTCCTTCCATGCGGCGATCACAAAAAGCGCTCGTCGTCATAGAAAATAATTTTTTGATTTTTATGATTTTTTGCGAAATTTTCGCAAATCTTTTTCATTCCGTAATATTCCGTGGAATAGTGCGTGCAAGAAAGCACCGCCAAGCCCTTTTCGACCGCTTCGACCAAAACGTGGTGCTTTATATCCGCCGAAACTACGGCGTCGGCTTTTTCCAAAATTGCCGCTTCTATCGCACATTCGTCGAGCCCTGCCCCGCAAAACGAAGCTATCCTATGTATTTTTTCGGCTTTACCGCCGTATATAAACGCCTTTTGAGTGGCAAAAACACTTTTAAACCTCTCCAAAAGCCCGTCAGCCGTAAGCCCGTCAACGTCAAAAATTCTGCCGTATCCAACGTTTTCTCCGAGAACTTCGACTATTTTTTGCTCTTTTGCGCCGAGCCCTTCGGCCAAATAATAATCTATCCCCCTCTCGGCGCAATCGAAATTGAGGTGCATCGATATTACGCCGATACCGCTTTTCGCCGCCGAATAGACGGCGTCGCCGCATTCAAGCCGCTTTATGGGCGAATATATCGCCGGGTGGTGCGTAACTATTAAATTACACCCGTTTTCCGTCGCAAATTCAACGCTTTTCGAGGTGAGGTCGAGGGTGAAAACTATTCCGCTCACGTCTGCGTTTTCCTCCATATCGAGGATAATTCCGCTGTTGTCGTACATTCCGTCTTTTTCGCACAGCTTTTTCGACAGTTCGAGCGGCGCATATTTTGTTAAATAAGAATAAAATTCCGAAAAAGTCATCCGAGTATCTCCTCGTATTTTTCTATTCTCTTTACTATCTCTTCGGCTCTTTCCGCCTTTGCCTTCATCTTCGCCCTTTCGAGCTTTTTAATTTTAAGACCTATAAACTCACGGAAAGCACTGCCCTTTTGCCTTAAATTATCCCTGCCGAAAATAAGCTCGTCGGGAGAATAATCGTCCTCTCCCCTCTCGGCTGTAATAACGTCGTAAAACTTTACGTCTTTAAAGGTGTAATCACGTGTGAGCCTATAACCGAGTTCTATCGCCGTTTGCCTTACCTTTTCGGGGTTTTTCATGGGTTGAAGAACGAGCTTTTCGGGGAGATGATCGGCGTTTTTCAATATATCGCAAATTATCTCTCCGCCCATGCCGGCAATAAGCGCTTCGTCGGCTTTCGGAACGCCTTTCAAACCGTCGGCAACTATTGCGGTAAACTTTCCCGAAAAATTTTTTTCAAGAAGCTTTACGGCTTTATTCAAGCACTCTGCGGAAATATCCGTTATAATAGCCCTTTCGCACTTGTTTGTTTCAAGCATTTTTTCGGCGATGTAGCCGTGGTCGCAACCGACGTCGGCAAACGTATCTACGGGCGAAAGCTCCGAAAAAAGCTTTTCGAGCCGAGGCGTCAAGGGCTTATTCAATGAAATCTCTCAGACGCTTGCTCCTCGTCGGGTGGCGGAGCTTTCTCAGCGCCTTTGCCTCTATCTGTCTTATTCTTTCACGGGTAACGTTGAATTCCTTTCCGACTTCTTCGAGCGTGCGTGGTCTGCCGTCGTCAAGCCCGTAGCGAAGGCGAAGCACCTTCTCTTCACGGGGCGTGAGCGTGTCCAGAACGCCGATGAGCTGTTCTTTGAGCATCGAGAAAGACACGACGTCCGTGGGCGAAGCCGCTTGCTCGTCCTCTATAAAGTCGCCCAAATGGCTGTCCTCTTCCTCACCGATAGGCGTTTCGAGGGAAACGGGATCTTGCGCTATCTTCTGTATCTCGATAACTCTCTGTACGGAAATTTCCATTTCCTTGGCTATCTCTTCGGGCGTAGGCTCTCTGCCGAGTTCTTGAAGGAGCTGACGGGATATCCTCACCTGCTTATTTATCGTTTCGACCATGTGGACGGGTATCCTGATCGTCCTCGCCTGATCGGCTATCGCCCTCGTTATCGCCTGGCGTATCCACCAAGTGGCGTAAGTCGAAAATTTGAAACCCTTTTGGTAATCGAATTTTTCAACCGCTTTCATCAAGCCGAGATTGCCCTCTTGTATGAGGTCGAGAAACTGCATTCCTCTTCCCACATATCTCTTCGCAATGGATACGACAAGCCTTAAATTCGCCTCGGAAAGGCGGCGTTTCGCCTCTTCGTCGCCGTCCATCATCTTCTTGGCAAGCTCAATTTCGTCGTCGCCCGTAAGCAGCGGCACCTTGCCTATGTCTTTAAGGTACATCTTTACGGGATCGTCCATGCTTATTTCTTTCAAAAGCTGTTCGTAAAGATCCTTGTCCTTTGCGTAATCGTTTACGATTTCGATATTGTTTTCTTCGAGAGCTTTGTATATCTCGTTTACCTGATCGGCGTCGGCTTCTATCTTGTCGAGTTTGTCATACAATGCGTCTGCGCCGATAGCGCCTTTCGATTTGTATTCGTCTACAATCGAATCGATGGTTTCTTTAAGTTGTTCTTCCGTGATGGACATCTTATCCTCCGTTTTATCGCTTGATCCTGGCGTTTAGATCCGCCATCATCTTAGCTATGTTTTTTCTCTTTTCCGTATCCGTTTCCTCGGCAAAAAGCTTTTTTAAGGCTTCGAGGTCGGAATTCAATCTCGCATTTAAAAGAAGCGAGGTACAATCTTGAAAATAACGCTCTTCCGCCGCCGTGCCGAAAACGTTGTCGCCCGACGATAGCACGGCGTTGTATTCGTCGAGTTCGTCGTCGTTCATAAGCCCCGAAACGCTCGCCGGGAAAATCTCTTTTCCCTCGGCTAAGCTGTCGGATATTATCTCCGTAAGCTTAGTATGCACGCCGTCCGTAAAATCAACCGATAAAAGATTGAATTTTTTGGCGTAAGGTTTTCCGAAAAGCATTGCGCAAAGCACGAATCTCTCTGCGTTTTTAAGTCCGTCATCGACGCTTTGCGGCTGCTTTGGAATAGTTTCTTGTTTCAAAGTCGGCTCATTTCCGTCAAGCCTGTCCAGATCTCGCCTTAAAGACTGATACGTCGTGCCGGTGTCGTTCCCGAGCTTGCGCAAGAGATCTTCTCTCTCGCTCTCCGTTTCGCAAAGGGCTATTATTTTAAGCGCTTCGGCTATGTATTTCCGCTTGTCGGAAACGTCTTTCAAATCGTAATCTCTCATGAGATTTTTAAGTTTGAAATCGACGAGCGGAATACTTTCTCTTATGAGTTCGCCGTATTTTTCCGCACCGAATTTCTTTATTACGTCGTCGGGATCGAGCCCGTCGGGAAGCTGCAATATCCTTACGTTCAAGCCCTCGTTTCTGAGTATTTCCAAGCCCCTTATCGTGGCTTTCTGCCCCGCTCCGTCGCCGTCGTAACTTATTATCACCGTTCCGGCGTAGCGCTTTAACATTCTCGCTTGCTCGACGGTGAGCGACGTGCCCATCGAGGCGACGACGTTTTTAAAGCCGCCCTGATATACGGAAATGGTGTCCATATACCCCTCGACGATTATTATTTCGGACAAGCCGCCCGTCCTCGCACGCTCTTTCTTTAAATTGTTTATGTTATATAGCGTGCGGTTTTTTATGAACAGCTCCGTTTCCTGCGTGTTTTTGTATTTTGCGAACGTGGGCTTTTTTTCAAGCAATCTTCCCCCGAATGCTATCACGTTGCCGAGATTGTTTATAATAGGAATAATAAGTCTTCCGAAAAGTGCGTCGTAAACCTTGCCTTTCGTTCCGTCGTCATGCGTTTTTTGCTGACAAACGCCGCATTTTAACATCTCTTCGTCCGTAAAACCGCTCTTTCTTAAATGTTCGGGAAGCGATGAAAAATCTGTCGATGCGCCTATGCCGAAAGCCGTTATCGTGCGCCTGTCTATCCCTCTTCCCTCTAAATATCGTCTGTGCGGCTCGGCTTCGGGAGAGTTTAAATTGTGAACGTAAAAAAGAGCCGCCGTTTTCATCAGCGATAAAAGCCTGTCCCGTTCGGAACGGTTTTTAGCCGCCCTCTCATAGTCGCCGTCGTCCTCGGGAAGCGGTATGCCCGACTGTTCGGCAAGCATCTTTACCGCACCCTGAAAATCGAGATTTTCCATCGTCATGACGAATTTTATCACGTCGCCGCCCCGACCGCAACCGAAGCATTTGAAAAACTGACCGTTCTCGTTTATGCTGAAAGACGGAGTTTTTTCGGAGTGCCCCGGCAAAGGACAGCACGCCCAGTAACTGCTGCCCTGCTTTTTAAGGGTGCAATACTTTCCGACGACGCTCACTATGTCGTTTTTCTCTTTTAATTTTTCAATAAAACTCTCATCGAAACGCATATCTTATCTCAACAGAAAATTTTTGGGAACGAATATCTCCTCGAAACAGTAGACGGCGTATCTGTCCGTCATGCCGGATATGTAATCGGATATGGCGGCGTCAATGCCGTATTCGCCAATGAGCCCTCTGTAAAAATCGGGCATGCTCTCGGGAAAGCGCTTGAAGTAAAAATACATCGTGGAGATCATCTCCGTAGCCCTTCCCTCTTCTTTTCTTGCGTCGGAATAGAGATAGACCTTATCGAACATAAAATCTCTCAAACTTTCCGTCGCCTCTTTTATTTCGCTCTCCATATCCACTATCGGTTTCCCGTCCGAAAAGCGGTAAATGGAAGTTATCATCGTGTTTATCCTCTCACGGCTCGTATTGCCGAGAACGGATATTTCGGCTTTGGGCAAATCTTCCTCGCATATTATCTTTGCCCTTATTGCGTCCTCGATGTCATGATTTAAATAGGCTATTCTGTCCGAAAGCGAAACGACTTTGCCCTCCATCGTGTGAGGATTTCCCGACTTTTTGTGTTCCAAAATTCCGTCTCTGACCTCATATGTAAGGTTTAAGCCCTCTCCGTCGTTTTCCAGAACGTCGACGACTCTCAAAGACTGAACGTTGTGTTTAAAGCCGTTGGGGTTAAGTTTATCGAGCGCCCTCTCGCCCGAATGTCCGAACGGGGTATGACCGAGATCGTGCCCGAGAGCAATGGCTTCGGCAAGATCCTCGTTTAAACTCAGGCTCCTCGCTATCGACCTCGCTATCTGTGCGACGTCGAGGGTGTGGGTAAGCCTCGTCATATAGTGATCGCCGTCGGGAGAAAAGAATACCTGCGTTTTGTTTTTAAGGCGGCGGAACGCTTTGGAATAAATTATTCTGTCCCTGTCACGCTGAAATTCCGTGCGCATTTCGCACGGCACTTCTTCCCTCGCCCTGCCCTTAGTCGCATTCGACTTCGTGGCGTAAGGCGAAAACAAAATTTCTTCGGCTTTAAAAATCTTTTCTTTCATAACTGCCCCACATTCTTACATATATAATATTCTACAATTTTTTGTCGATTTCCTTTTTTTTACATAATATTTTAATCATTATTAAAATAGAGTTGTGTTTTTTAGTCGTTTTGTGCTATAATTAAGCTATACGAGGTAAGGTATGGAAAAAGAAAAAAAGGCGACAAACGAATTTGTTTTTCCCGAAACGGGCGTGGATATAAAGAGGCTTTTAAGAGATACGTCGGAGCTTAAAGCTTGTCCTTTTTACGAGATAAGCGTACTTACGGGCGGTCATGCCGACATGATAGTAAACGGCACGGAATACGCACTCGAAAAACACGACGCCGTGATAACCAAGCCCGGCGACGAGCATAGTTTTATGGGCAATTCAAGTTCCGTGAGAATAGTTTTAAGCGTGACGAAAGAGGAGATCGGAAAGCTTTGCAAACTTATTTACCCAAAAGCTTTCGATATGACCGAATCTTTTTCGCCGTGCAAGATAAAGCTTTCCGTCTACGAGATAGACCATATAATTTTTGTCGCAAACAATATAAATCTTAAAGACGAGGAGCAGAGGGAATACGGCGTTGCGCTGATAAAGAGCCTCATTGTGAATATTTTGCTTGCCTTTTGCGAAAAGTGGAAGGAGAGAGAGCAAAAGACGGGAGATAAGCCCGAATGGCTCGAAAGCTTTATGGAAGAGGTCGGAAAGCCCGAAAACTTTAATAAGCCCCTTGCCGAACTTTATGGTTTATCGCCCTACTCGCAGACCGTATTAAACAATTATTTTCAGAAATTTGTCGGAATGAAGCTCGTTACGTTTATCAAGAAAAAGAAGATGGAACACGCCGTAAGGCAGCTTTCACGCACCGACAAGCCCATTGCCGCAATCGCAGCCGAACTTTCTTATACCACGAGTCATTTTATACACGAATTCAACAGAGAATTCGGCTCTTCGCCCACGATGTTCAGAGATAAGATACGTCGGCAGAAATAATTTTAAATAAATATGTTTTCAGTTAAAATGCCGCTCGTCGGAAAATTTCCGACGAGCGGCATTTAAATTAAAGATATACGAACGCAAATTTGCCTTTGGCAAATTTCGTAACGAGCTGTCCTTCAACCGCCCCCACCACTACGAAAAAAGAGAGGTCTAACACCAACTTCGGGGCGGTAGGGTTTTGCCGAAACCCCTTAAAAGGGGTCTCAACGGCGTATGGTAAAACGCCGTTTCGGTCACCGCAAAATGCAATGTCGGCATTTTGCTTGTCGCACATCGATGTAAACGACGCACTGTGTCGTTTACTATAGTGATGCGCTCCCCCTCGGCAAGATACTTTTGCTTTGCAAAAGATATACGAACGCAAATTTGCCCTTGGCAAATTTCGTAACGAGCTTTCCTTAAACCGCCCCACCACTACGACGAAAAAAGAGAGGTCAAATACCAACTTCGGGGCGGTAGGGTTTTGCCGAAACCCCTT
>CACXDQ010000102.1 GCA_902766475.1 uncultured Eubacteriales bacterium | reverse complement strand
TATAGCGAGTTTTTCTTTATCTTTAAATTGAGATCCCTCACCGCTTTGAGTCCGCCGAAGGAGATGCCGAGATCTCTTGTTTCCAAAACGTATTCGCTCATTGCTTTTCTCCTTTGTCGGTCTTTTCGGGTGCGCCTACTATATCGGGCGGCAACATATCCGTGGATAAGAGTGCGTCCATCTTGATCTTTGACGGAATTTCCGTCCAATCGGCGTGGTCGCCCTTGTCGCTTTCGCCCTTGTCGCCGTTTTTATGCGGAATTTTCGACCAAAGCTTTTCCGTAAGCCCTCGAGCCCAACCGAACGCCTTTTCCCTTATGGGCTTGAATTTAGGCGAATTGTTGAACACTACGACCAAAATCAGAATGAGTGCGAACGCCACGTTTTGAAGTGCGGCGAGGTTGCCGGGGAGAATGAATGTAAGCTCCGTCTTTAAGACGGTTATCACGATCGCTGCGATCATGCTGCCGTTCAAACTGCCCATTCCGCCCAGAACTACCATTACGAGAAGGTCTATCGAATAGTTATAGTCGAACGTGGAGCTCTTGAAATTGAATTGCGAATTGCTGAAAATAGCGCCGGCAACGCCTGCGAAAACGGCGGAAAGGGTAAATACGAAAATCTTTATTCTCGTTACGTTTACGCCCATGCTTTTTGCCGCTATCTCGTTATCTCTTACGGCGGTTATCTCCCTTCCGTAACGGCTCTTTATGAGGTTTTGTATGACCGCAAGAATGACGAGCAGTGCGACGAAACCTATTATAAAGAGTGTATCCATCGAATATCTGTAAGTTTTAAGCCCCGTCGCCGCCCCGAACGTTTCGGAATTTGTAAACACCGTCTTTACTATTTCACCGAACGCAAGGGTTACGATGGCGAGGTAATCGCCCTTTAATTTGAGTGCCGGCAAGCCTATTATAAAGCCGAACACGCCCGCCGCCAAGCCGCCTACGATCATTGCGATAATTATACCCAAAAGGGGCATATTGCCGTTAAGATCGCCTATAACGTAAGTCTGAAAATAGCCGCCGAGGTATGCGCCTATCGACATGAACGCCGCATGCCCTAACGACAGTTCGCCCAAAAAGCCGACTACGAGGCTGAGCGACACCGCCATTATGAGCGTGTAGGCGAATTTCTCAAACAATACCTGTGTGGACATTTCGAGTACGCCCACGCACGACAGCGTGCCGAAAAGCGCCGTTAAAAGGGCTATAACTATATAATTTATGAAGTTTTTAAGCTTGAATTGACTTTTGAAATCTCTTAAATAGCCCATTTTACACCTTCTCTCTCTTTTGTTTGCCGAGTATGCCCGTAGGTCTTACGAGAAGAATGAGAATGAGCAGACCGAATTCTATCGCCACGGTATAGCCCGACAAAGCGGGAACGGAATTGCAGATTATCTCTATCATTCCGAGAAGGATACCGCCGAGCATTGCGCCGGGGATAGAGCCTATACCGCCGATGACCGCCGCCGTGAACGCCTTTATGCCGGGGAGCGAGCCGAGCGTCGGGGAAACGTTGGGCGTTTTCATTATGTAACACGCCCCTGCGACGGCGGCGAGCGCCGACCCTATCGCAAACGTTATGGTAATTATGGTGTTTACGTTGATACCCATTAGCTGTGCGGCTTCCTTGTCCTCGGAAACGGCGAGCATGGCTTTGCCGACCTTAGACTTATTTATGAATATCGTCAGCGAAACCATTATTGCGACGGCGACGATAAGAGTTATCATCGTAGCCCACTTTATTTTAAGCTCGCCTATCGTGAGAGAGCCTAAGTTTTCGATGACTATCGTCTGTCCGCCTGCGCCGAAAAACATCTGTGCAAAGCTCTGCAAGAGGTAGCTGACGCCTATTGCGGTAATGAGTACGGCGAGTGGCGAAGCTTGTCTTAACGGCTTATAGGCGACTTTTTCTATCGCTATGCCGAGCGCAATACATATGGCGACGGCAGCTAAGATCGATACGACGGGCATGCCCGTAAGGTTGAAAAACACGACTATCGCATAGCCGCCTACCATGATAATATCGCCGTGGGCGAAGTTCAGCATCTTAGCAATGCCGTACACCATCGTATAGCCGAGAGCGATGAGTGCATACACGCCGCCGAGGCTCAGCCCGTTTATCAGCATTGTCAGAAAATCTATCATTTTCCCTTAGTCCTCCCAAGTGGTAATCTTTGTCCGAGCGTCCGCTTTGTCAAGCGGACGCTCGGTCTGAATTTAATTATTCTCTTGCAGCTTTGACAACGTATTTAGTGGGATGTTTGTTTACCTCGCCGTTGGCTTCCCACGTTACGTTTTTGCCCGTAATGCCGTTAAAGGTGAAGTCGGCGCTCTTGAACACTTCTTTAAAAATGTCGGAAATTTCCTTTGCGCTTAAAGACGGAGTAACGTTTTTGCCGTCGGCTTTTGCCTTTTTAAGGGCGTTAAAAAGAGCGTAAACGCAGTCGTAAGCCGAAGCGCCGAACTGATTGAGGTCGTATTTGCCGTAAGCGGCGGTATAAGCCTCAACGTAATGAACTACCGCCTCGTCCTCGGAAGCCGAATTGAAGTGCGAGAGCATGGATATCTCTTGCGGGAAAGCGTTGAGGTTGTCGCCGAGATAGGTGTCTATTCCGTCGAAACCGTCGCAGCCGAAGTATATGGTGCCATCGGACATCTTGCCGTTTGCTTGAAGCATAAAGGTCGCCGCAGGCGTGTAATAGGTAGGCATATAGATGAAATCGCAATCTTTAAGCGTTTCTATCTGCGACGCAAAGTCTGTCGTCGAATCGAGGAAAGAGGTCGTAACGAAGTTGTAGTCGTCAAATTCCGACTTGAAGTTGTCGAAGAGTTCTTTAGAGTAAGTATCTTCCGAATTGTAGAGAACGCCCACTTTTTTATCGGCGCAATTCTGCTTTATGTAGTCCGCCGAGAGGTTGCCTTGCTTGGAATCTTTGAAGCACATCTGATACGCCCCGTCGTAGCCGTCGGGAACGCCGTCGTTGGTAGCCGACGGGGTGAGGAAGAACAGCCCGTCCATCTGAGCATAGTTTTTAAATTCCAGACACGGCGTGCTTGTAACCGTGCCGAGGCTGAGTTGCATGCCCCACTTTTTGAGTTCGGCATAGTTAGCGGCGATCTTGTCCGCCTTGTGTTCGTCGTCGAGCATCTTGAACTCGAACTTAACGCCGTCAAGTCCGCCGGCGGCGTTTATCTCGTTTACGGCAAGCTCGACGGAATGTTGAACAGCCGTGCCGTAGATAGCCGCACCGCCCGTAAGAGGACCGGAAACGCCGATGCGGAAAGCGTCGTTTGAGCCGGCGTCGTTATTTGCGCCGCACGAAACTGCGCCCGCAAGGGTGAGCGTTGCGGCGAGAGCCGCAGATACCAAAGAGAGTGATTTTTTCATATAAACCTCCAAAAAATAGATTTAAAGTAAGCGGTGCAACGCACCTAAATAAAAAAACAAGGCTTGTTTTTTTTAACGAGCCTTGTTTGTATTACCGAAAATAAATTTTTATTTTTTCGTAATGCAAACATGGCCTTTGCCGACGACGACCAAGACCAAAATAATAATTATGACGAACAAAGACGAACTCATTATCGACATAATAAAGCACTCCGAAAATTTATTCTTATGCAAAAATATTACACTATTTTTTCACAGTTGTCAAACGTTTTTCACACGAAAACAAAAATTTTTTAAAATTTCTATTCTCCTTTTGTTTTCAACCACGTTTAATTGTATAATATCTTTTGATTTTATGCAATTTACGAATATTGCCCGTCGGTAGACTATCTGCCGACGGGCAATTACGATTATTGTTTTAAGTTCATCTAACGGTTATATCCGTCGGCGCTTCGCCCTCGTACACGGGGCGAATATCGGCAATATTTATAAGCTTTTCGCCCTTGAAAGTAACGTTGTCGAACACGACGCCGCTTATTCCGTTTGCGTCGGTCGTGTTGTTGCGGAATTTTATTATTCCTCTGCCGCTCGACGGGTATCTGAAATTGCAGTTTTTAAAGGTTACGCCCGTGATCTTGTTGTCGAAGCCCTTGACGCCGCTCGTCTCATCGTTTTCGCCGATAGACATTCTTATGGCGAACACCTTGCAATAGAAGAGGTCGCAATCTTCAAAGCGAACGTCGCTTACGTTGCCGGCTTCCGCCGCCGTGACGACGAACGCCGCCATGTGTTCAGCCCAGTCTTTAAGCTGATACAAAAGCGAACAGTTTTTATATGTTACGTTATTTATATTGCTGTGCGTTTCCTGAATTATACCGAAGCCTCGGCAGTTGTCCGGCCATGCGACGCAGTTTTCGAAAAGCACGTTTTCGGACACGGCGTTAGGATAGGTCTTTACCTCGAAGAGGTCGTCGCCGGAGCGGGCGAAACAATCTCTCACCCTGACGTTTTTCGAGCTGCATATTGCGTATGCGTCGCTGTTCTGACGATAGCCGAAGATAATGCAGTCTTTAATATCGAGCCCGTCGCAATAAGTGCATTGCATCGTCCACGTTGCGCTGTTTATAACGGTAATGCCGTTCACTTCGATATTTTTGCCGTTCGCAATGCCTATGGCGACTTTACTTCTCCAAGGAAGCTGCGACAGATCGAGGACGCCGTGCCCGACGATCTTCACGTTTTCGGCGGAATTGGCGAAGATGAACGCCGAGCCGCTTGCGCCCGGTCTTGCCACGAGGAACGCCCCTGCGTGCAGATACAGCACGGTATTGCTTTTCAGCGTTATTCCGTCGACGAAATGCAGCCCCGGCTTATACTCTATAAGCGTATAGCCGTAAGGCACTTCCACCTTTTCGGGCTCTCTCACGAATACCGTCAGCGCCTTGTCGGGGTTTGTATGATCGTTGGGAATGACTGTGTACGAGCCGTAACCGCCCACGGAAAAAGTTATCTTGTTATCCTTAACTTCGGGCGTTACTTTGAGGTTTTCGGGCAAGACGATCGCTTT